>NZ_JBHXAY010000010.1:0-113217 GCF_042728775.1 Nocardia sp. NPDC060259 | reverse complement strand
ACTGCTCGACGCAGGCACCACAGGTGGTGCACGACCACAACACCTCGGGGTCGATGACGCCGTGCACGTCCTCGCCACCGATCAACGGACGCTCGGCCTCGGCACGGGCGGCCTCGGAGATCTTGGCCAGCTTCGCCTCGTCGGGCTTGCCGTCGGCGTCGACCAGACCGATCTCGTCGCCACCGGGATCCTTGCGGCCACCGGCCAGCAGGTACGGGGCAGCGGCGTAACCGTGGTCGCGCAGCGACATGATCAGCAGCTTGGGCGAGAGCGGCTTACCGGTGTTCCAGGCGGGGCACTGCGACTGGCAGCGACCACACTCGGTGCAGGTGGAGAAGTCCAGCCAGCCCTTCCAGGAGAAGTCCTCCATGCGGCCGACACCGAGGTTGTCGACATCGGGGTCGACGTTCTCCATGTCGAGGACCTTGCCGTTGGACATCATCGGCTTGGCCGCGCCGAGGGCGACGGTGCCGTCGGCCTCACGCTTGAAGTAGATGTTGAAGAAGGCCGAGAAGCGGTGCCAGGCCACGCCCCAGGTGATGTTGCGGCCGACTACGAGCAGCCAGACCATGCCGGACATCAGCTTGACGAACGCGAAGATCGAGATCAGCGTGACGTTGGGCGGGATGATCTTGGCGAGCTGGCCGGTGACCGGGTCGGTCCAGGTGGAGTGCCCGGTCAGCGACAGCACACCGGCCTTCACCAGCACCATACCGATGCCCTCGGTGAGCACGACCCACTCGACGAAGTACGCCGGACCGAACTTCGAGCCGCTGAAGCGGGAGAGGCGCGCGGGCAACCGCGGGTGGTTCAGCTGGCGGATGATCATCAGCGTCGCGATGCCGACGACGGTGCCGACGCCGAGGATCTCGTCACCGAGATGGAACCACCAGGTCTCGCCGATGAACGGCCACGACCAGGTGGGCTCGAAGGTCTGCCCGTAGGCCATGAACCAGAACTGCGCGCCGGCCAGGAAGCCGATCATGACCAGCCAGTGCGCCCAGCCGACGGTGCGGAACTTGTTCATCCGCGTATGCGCGATGAACTCGACGAGCATGGTCTTGAACCGCGGGAAGAACGGTCGCCACCGGTCCGGCGCGGACTGGCCGATCGTCACGGCCTTGCCGATGCTCCATGCGCCGCCGAGGAACGACGCCCAACAGAACAGGCTGAGCACTGCTCCAATCGTGCCCAACGTGATTGTCAGGGCATTCATGTCGCGACCTTTCTTTAGAGGCAACACGAGGGTCTTGGGGCGAGACGAACTCACCCGGTTGGCTCGTATCGTAACCGGCGCTAAGTTACCGGCCAGTAACTACCGGTGTCCACCGTAGGATCGGCATTTGCGCTCTGACCTTGTTTACTGCGGCTTGACCTAGGGTTTGCCTGTGAGCAATATCACATAAATGTTTGCCGCAAGGTGTCCAAGTCTGCTGGTGAACACCGTAAACCGTGCGTGATCTGCGGCGGAGCTAAGGTCAGGCTAACTCCGTCGACCGAGATTACTTCTGGCTTCCCGGGTTTCGGTCCATTAGGCTCCAGCTGTTCTGCTGCTGTGCCGGTCTTCACACTGCTCGGGGAGAAGTAAGGGACACCTCATGGTGTGTCCCTGCTTGACGGGTCTCGCGTGTCGCGGATCGCACATCACATCACACCTGATGGATTGGAACCCGAATGAACTTCCGTAGGACCACTGCGGCAGCCGCACTGGTTATCGGCGCAATGACTGTTTCGCTGGGGACTGCGCACGCCGAGCCGGTGCCCGCCCCGGCTCAGGACATCAAGTACTCGGTGAAGCTGGTCGACAAGACCATCGTCGCCACCCTGCAGAACGGCACCTTCTCGATCGTCGAGCAGGACGGCGAGACTCCCGAGGCGCCGAAGACCAAGGTCGCCGAGATCAAGGACACCACCGGCGCCACGGTCGTCTCGCTGCCGATCGACTTCACCGTCAACGGCACCGAGATCCCGACCAAGTCCGCGGTCACCAAGGACAGCACCGTCCTCGAGCTGACCCCGGAGAAGCCGGAAGGCCTGCAGCTGGGCACCGAGCCGGTCGGCGTGAAGCCGGTCCTCAAGGCTTATCCGATCGCCTCGGCGCAGGAGAACCAGAAGGCGATCAACGACTTCTCCAGCAAGTTCAGCATCGGCACCGCGATCGGCACCTTCGTCGGCACCGCCATCGGCGCCGTCGTCGGTTGCGTCTTCGGTCTGCCGCTGTTCGGTGTCGGCTGCCTGGCCGGTCTGCCGCTGGGCGCCGCTGTCGGCGGCATCCTGGGCATGATCGTCATCGGCGGTCCGACCATGCTGGCCGCGGGCATTGAGCTGCTCAACGTCATGCAGGCGCCCGAAGGCACCACCGTCTGGGCCGAGAAGCCGAAGGCTGCTCCGGCCGCCGCTCCGGCCAACTGATCCACAGCTTCACCGCGAAGGCCCCGCTCCGATCCGGAGCGGGGCCTTCCGCGTTCTCAGCCGAGATCGACGACCCCGGACAGTGATTCCGAGCCGCCTGCTTCACCGTGACGGCCGAATGTGCGCTCGGCCATGGTGTAGTGACCGTCCTCGCGCACCAGCAGCACCGTGCTCGCGCGGGTGCCGTGCAGATCGTGGGCGACGAAGCGCGCCGAGACGGCTCGCTCGAACTCCAGCGGGATGCCGGTGCGCGGCAGGAGCTCGTCGGGCGCTTCGGTGCGGTCGGCGAGCAGCGTGAAGTAGTCCTCGACGGAATGCGGCGCGGTCGCGACGATGTCGTGCAGACCGGCCAGCCCGGTGGCGACCTTCGGCCACAGCGGCGGCGCGCCCGCGCCGGTCACCACCGGAGCCTGGGGACGGGTGTGGATCAATCCGGGCTCCGACGCCAGGTGGGCGGAATTGGACAGCGCGTGCAGACCGGGCGCGAGTTCGGCGGGGCCGGTGCCGCTGCGATTGGAATGCCACCACAGCGTGCGCAGGTCGCCGACGAGCAGGTTGTAGCCGATGTAGTCGTCCGGCGCGGTGGCGATCCCGCCCAGGTAGTCCGACGGCGCCGCGGCGCCGCGCAGGTAGTCCATCAGCAGTGCGCCGCGCGAGCGCGGGTGCGGCGGGACGTCGTGCGGATTGCGGACATTGGTGACCGTGGCGAACCGCGGGTCGTCGGTGCGCAGACCCAGCCACGTACCCGGTGCGACGGCGCCGAGATCACGCCCGGCCAGCAGCATCTCCCCTGGCCAGCGGCGTAGCGACTCGGTGTCGCGGGTGTAGAACTCGTCCCGGTTGGCGGCCACGATCAGCCGGTACTCGGGGTGCGCCCGCCAGGCGAGCAGAACCAGACACATGCCCCCAGCATGCCCTGGACGCCGGAAAGGCCGGTAGCGCACTGCTACCGGCCTTTCCGAGCTGCTCTGTGCCCGCGGAAACCGCGATCAGTTGGTGCGGACCGCCAGGCCCGGGTTGTCCGAGAGGACGACGCTCAGCGGCTGCGCGAACAGCTGCGGGACGTCACCGGTGATCGCGCCGATGATGTTCGGGATCTCGCAGATCGGGTAGTCGGCGACCGACGACGCGCTGGAGATGCCGAGCGCCAGGCGACCGGTGACGATCGCGCCGCCCGAATCGCCGGGCAGGGCGCAGATGTTGGCCGAGAAGCTCTGGGTCATCTGCCGATCGCCGACCTGCACCGTCTGGTCGACACCGTTGATGATGCCGCAGCTGAAGCCGGTACGCGCACCCGACTTGCAGACCGGGGCGCCGACCACCGGGGTAGCCACGCCGTCGACCGCGATCGGGGCGTTGCCCGGCACGCGCACGAGGTTGTTCTCGAAGCGGGGACGGGAGTTGTCGTTGATCCGGATGATCGAGTAGTCCTGCGCGCCGAGCACCGACTTCTGGAAGGTGCCGACCTGGGCGCCCGCGCGATCACCGTTCAGCTCGTAGACGGCGGCCGCGTCGGCGGTACCGGCCGTACCGAGATCGGGGTTGCAGTGACCCGCCGAGATGTTGACGACGTTGCCGGCGCGGTCGGTGCCGTTGAAGCCGAGCGAGCAGCGCAGCGAGCTGCGGCCGACCACCGAGGCGTAGCCGTCGCCGCCTGCCAGTGCACCGTTGCCGTCGCCGGCCACGGGGGTGGCGTTCAGCTCGACGCGCTCGCCTGCCACGGGCGGCGCGGTGACGACGACGCGGGACGGGTCGATGAAGCTGGGCAGCGGCAGCCCGGCCTGGTCGACACGCACCGCGATCGCGTTGTTCACGGGATCGACGACGACGCCACGCACGAGGGCGGCGACCTCCGGCGGTGCGGCGGCCAGCCAGTTCTCGAACGCGGTCTTCTCGCCGCGCAGCGCGGACTCGCTCTTGGCGACATTGCGGACCTCGAAACCGGCCGACTGGGCGGCTTCGCGGGCCTCGTCGATACCGGGGCCCTGCGCGAGCGCGACGACGGCGTTACCGGCGTCGTTCAGCCAGGCGCCGGCGAACGTCGCCGGGAACTGCCGCTGGGCGGTGGTGGAGAACGCGGCGACCTGCTGCGCGATATCGGCGCGGCGCAGGTACTCCTCCGGGGAGATCTTCAGATCGCGGGTGACCGCCTCCACCAGCTGGGCGGGCAGGTCGGGGGTGGGCTGCGCATCGGCAACCGCCATCGTGGGGCCGAACAGCAGAATCGCCGCCGAAGCGGCGATCATGGACTTCCGAGCTCTTCTCGAGCTTCGCGCGGACGGGGTGCGACCCATACGTGGCAGGAGCATGATCGAACTATATGGGCTGGAGCGGGTTATGCCCACTCGGACCGGGCAAGAGATTTCGCTCACCCGGTCCGCGTGGTCGGATCGTTATCGGATCAGCCCGCGTTCGGCTTGGTGCGCACCGAGATTCCGCTGCCGAGACCCCCGCCGGAGGTGGCCTCGATATCGGCCAGAATGGGCCGGATCGGCACGCCGAGCGAGGCCGTACCGCCGTAGGGGGCCAGCTGGGTGTTGGCCTCGGTGCAGTTGGGCGCCTCGGAGGCGTTGGAGCCGCTGGTGATGCCGAGCGCGAGGGTGCCGGAGACGATCGCGCCGCCGCTGTCGCCGCCGAGGGTGCAGGCGGTGCTGGCGAAGCCACGGATGGTCTTGCTGACGCCCTCGGCGGTGAACAGCTGGGTCTCCACCCGATCCGCCGACACGAAGCCGCAGGTGAAGGTGGAGGACTGACCGGTCTTGCAGACCGGGGCTCCGGTGACCGGTTCGGCGGTGCCGGTGATCGCCAGCGTCGTACCGTTCGCGCCGCGCACCCGTGGCTGATCCATGCCCGCGTTGACCGCGCGCTCGTTCAGCGTGATCACCGAGTAGTCCAGCGCGGCGGGCCCGCCGAGCACGGCCTTGGCGAACGAACCGACCTCGGGGCTGCTGGGGATGTCGCGCACGTTCGGCACGTAGACCGGCGCGCTGCCGCCCTTGTCGATGTTCGGGTTGCAGTGGCCTGCCGAGATATTGAGCGCGTTGCCTGCGGCGTCGGTGCTGTTGAAGCCGAACGAGCACACGTCGACGCCGCGCAGGGTCGCGTCGCGCAGGTCCTTGGTCGCGGTGATGTAGGTGTCGCCGCCCATCGGCTTGCGCTCGACCGGTCCGCCGCCGCCGGGGGAGAGCACCACCTTGATGGTGGCGATCAGGGTCGGCAGGTTCAGCAGGTGGCCGGTGCCGGTGTTGGCGACGTTGAGCACCAGCTGGCTGTTCAGCACGTCGATGGCGATCGAGCTGATCGGCGCGGAGATCTCGCGCGGCAGGCTCGCGATCCACTGGCTCAGTTGCAGCAGCGCGCCTTCCAGGCCGCCGGCCGAGATCGGCGCGAGGTGGGTCTGGTACCCGTCCGCCGCGGCGAGCTTGCCCGCCTCGGCGTTGGTGACCGCGACGACGGCCTTGCCTTCCGGGGTCAGCCAGGCGCCTGCGAAGGTGTCGGGGTTCTCGGCGCGGAAGTCGGTCGCGTAGTCGCGCAGCTGCTGCGCGCGGGCGGCGCGGTCGAGGTATTCGGTCGGGGTCATCCCGAGATCGCGCGAGAGTGCCGTCACCAGCTCGGCGGGCAGGGCGTCCGCGGAAAGCTGAAGCGGCGCGGCGGGTTCAGCCGCGGCGATGCCTGAGCCGAGCAGGGGTGCCAGGAGAACAGTCGCGGCGAAACCGGCGGAGGCTGCCTTGACTGCGGCGCGACGCGCCACCAACTTGCGCATGAAATCCCTTCGTCGGCACGAGTGATCGAGACCACCGCCGGCGGCTGTGATGTCGATCAGCGCATCACTCTAGGGCACGATCGCGCGGCGGGCGCGGTTACGGTACCCCCGCACCGGATCAGTTGTAGCCGGGAATCCGCATGGGTGAGGGGAGCGAGCCCGGCGGGTAGTTCTCGAACGGCAGCAGCGGGCGGGTGGTGCTGCGGCCGGGCGTGGTCGACGGCGCGGTGGTGGTCGGTTCCGGCGTGGTCGTCGGCGGTGGTTCGGTGCTGGTCGTCGGCTCCGGTTCGGGCTCGGTGGTCGTGGTGACGACCGGCTCCAGCGTGGCGGTTTCGGCGACCGGCGGCGGGGGCAGCACGGGCGTCGGCGTCACGGTGAGCGAGTCGGGGCGCGCGTCGGAGATCGGCGGCGGCGCGGTCGGCTCGGCGCCGCTGAGGACCACCGAGACCGCGACGCCGCCGAGCAGCAGTCCGACGAGCGCGGCGGCGGCGATCAGCAGCGGGGTCCGGCTGCGCTGAGCCGGCGCAGGCGCCGGTGGTTCCACGGGCACGACCGGCATGGCCGTGGTCGGGTTCAGCGCCTTCGTCGGCTGCGACATCACCGGCATCGCCGCCGAATACGCCTGCGCGGTCGCCGCCGGACGCGGCACCGCGGGCATCACATCGGTGGCGACCATCGCGTTCTCGGTGACGATCGGATCGGGCGGGGTAGCGCCCGCCGGTGTCGCCAGCACCGCGACCAGCGCGGCCTGGGCGGCGGCCGTCGCGAACGAGCGGCCTGCGTCGGCATCGTCGGCGGCGGGCGGCAGCTCGTCCTCGCCGAGCAGCGCCACCGACTTCAGGCCCAGATAGTCCAGCGCCTCGCGCACACCGCGCACGATCTCCGGCGACCAGTGCGCCGGATGCGTCGCGTAGAACTCGGCGGGGCCGCTGAGGTGCTCGGTGGTGAGATCGATGAGGCAGAACATCGCCGTCGCCAGCAAATCCTCGGCGCGGTAGGCCTCGCCGCCGTCGACATCCACCCCGGCCGGGTCGCCGACCGCGCGGACGAAACCGGCGATCGAGTGGGTGTGCCCGGAGGGCGCAGGCCCGCCGAGCGCCGCGTCACCGTCGTCGGACATGTGCAGCACCGCGTCGCGCGCGACGATCCGCACCGTGTCGTCCTCGGTGACCACCGCGGCGATGCACTCGTCATCGGCCATGCGCAGGCCGACCCCAGTGGCCATCCGATTTACCTCGCTTCGGCGTCGACGTCCTCCGCGTCGGGTTACACGAGCAGTGAACCGTGTCCCATGGCGCGGAGCATTGACAATAATTCCGATCGTGAGCGCGCGCCTATCCGGCGTCGGATTCGCGCGACGTGATGCTCCACGGTTTTCGCGGAAATGTACAGCCGTGCGCCGATCTCCCGATAGGTCAGACCGAGCAGCACCAGCTCGGCAACCTCGCGCTCGCGATCGCTGAGCGCGGCGGCCTCGCCGGTCAGCGGCGCCGGCCCGTCCGGTGTCTGCGGCAGCGGCTGCGCCGCGGGTCGCGACGGTTCGACGGGCTGGGCCTGCACCCGCACCGACCGGGCGAGCTTGAGCAGGGTGGTCGCGGTCGCCGAATCGCCCGCCGCGAGCGCGGCCTCGCTGGCCAGGCGGGCAGCGTCCCAGGTGAGCCCTAGTTCGGCCAGCGCCGATACCGCGGCCTGCACCTCGGCCGCGGCCACGTTGCCGCGCAGCACGAGCACCCACGTGCGTCCGGCGTCGGCCAGCACGACCGCCTGCCGGTCGCCCGCCTCCGCGGCCGTCTTCAGCGCGTGGGCGTGGGGTAGCAGCTCCTGGGGCGATTCGTCGGCGAGCGCGGCCTGCACCCCGTACCAGTGGAAGGAGTTGGTCCAGGCGGGTGCGCGACCGAGCTTGCGCAGCAGCGCCTTGGCCGCGTCGACCAGCGGGCCGATCCGGCGCACATCGCGCAGCCGGATGCCGGCCAGCCACAGTTCGCCGATCGGCAGCAGGCTCAACAGGTCGGCTTCGAGCTGGTCGAACAGCGGGCAGGCGGCTTGCCAGGCGCGCGCGAGGGCCGCGTGATCGCCGCCGCGGCGGGCCAGCCCCACCGCGAGGGCGTGCGCGAGGAGCTGATCGCGCGGGGCGAGCGCGGGGATGTCGATCTCGGCCAGTGTGCTCGCCGCGCCGCGTTCGTCACCGCCGAGCAGGGCGGTCCAGGCCGCGAGCACCGGCAGCTGAGCGCCGCCGGCCGCCCTGGCCAGCGAGTCCCTGGCGCGGCTCGGCTCACCGGCGCCGAGGCAGAGCAGCGTGGCGATCGAGACCGCGGTGCAGGGCAGGTATCGATCGTCGCCTGCGTTGCCGGCTTGGATCAGTGCGGAAATCGCGGCGGTCGTGCCCGCGCCGTGCGGGTCGAGCGATTCGTGCAGCGCGGAGGCGATGAGCCGCGCGCCGGCGTCGGCCTCGGTCGGCGGCCAGTGCTGTGCGGCGCCGGACATCTGGGTAGCGCCGGCGAGGTCGCCCGCGAGGGTGAGCACCATCGCCGCGGAGGCCCAGTCCGCACCGACGCGGTCGGGTCCGAGCCAGGTGTAGAGCCCGGCCGCGCGGCTGACCAAGCCGCGCCGGGTGAGCACTCCCGCGCAGATGCGCACCGCGGCAACGAGTTCGGTGTGGGAGGCGTTGTCGGTGGTCAGCAGTGGTTCGGCCAGGCGGAGCGCGGTGTCGGTGTCACCGGCGTGTGCGGCGGCTTCGGCCCAGCGCACCGCGATCGACTCGACCGGGGCGCCCGCCGCAGCCGCGGCGGCGAAATAGCGGGTCGCCTGATCGGACTTCTCCGCTGTGCGGCACAGGAATTCGGCGAGACGGGGATCGACGACGCCGGACTCGGCCAGGATCAGTGCCGTCCGATCGCGCAGCAGGCCGGAGTCGATCCGCGCGGTGAGCAGCCTGCGCTGCACCTCGACATAGCGGCGGTCGCCGAGCAGGGTGCGCAGCGGGGCCACCGCGGGCGCGAGGAGCAGGTCGGCATCGGTGACAAGTGCGCCCGCCCTGGCGCGGTCGATCAGGTCGTGCGCGGTGTCGGTGCCGACACCGAGTACTTCGGTGAGTTCGGTTGCGTCCAAACCGGTTCCGGTCGCGGCGATGACCAGCGTCTCGAGCAGGTCGGGTTCGATCGTGTCCAGGATGGTGCGCGTCCACGCGGCGACGGCGACGTCGACGGCGCTCACGCACGACTCGAGCGGCGCCGAGCGGGCCGCGGTCAGCGCCGCGACCACGCCGCCGGGAATGCCTGCGGTCAGCTGGTGGATGTGCAGCGCGAGTGGCTGGGACACGGCCATGCCGAGTTCCCTGGCGAACGACGCGATGTCGGCGCTGCCCAGCGCCCGTAGGTCCACCGTGCGGCCGTGGCGCGCGACGGCTTCGGACAGGGCGCGCAGCCGGGGATCGTGCGGGCGCGGCTGGGTGGCGAGAACGATCGTTCGATTCCCGGATTCGATTGCCGCGCACAGGGTGTGTAGCTCGGTGTCGGTGTAGCGGTGCACGTTGTCGGCGATGAGGACCGAGCGACCGTGGTCGCGAGCGGATTCGGCGACCGGGATGTCGCGGCCACGAAGGTGCGCGCGAACGGCCTTGAGCAGCATCGACTTTCCGGTTCCCGCCCGGCCGCGGATCAGCAGCAGTACCGGCTGCTGAGCGGCGGTGTCGAGTTCGCGGAAGATGGTTCGGGCATTCGGGAAGGTGTCGAGTGCGATATCAGCCACCGTTTCCTCCGAGGACCCGGCCCGGCAGCTGCGTGCCCGTTTCGATGGTCTCCTCGACCGCGCCGCCGACGCCGTCGAGCAGGTCGCCGGGGTTCACCTTGATGGGTGGGACCTGTGGGCGCGGGGCTGGGGAGGGTGCGGGGGCTGGTGCGGGAGCAGGGGCAGGCGCGGGGGCGGGTGCGGGCGACTGCGGCTGTTCGGCGGGTGGCGCCTGCGCGGGTTGACCGGTGGCGGGTTGTCCACCTGCCGGTGCGGGTGCCGTGGTGCCGTCGGCGGTCGCACCGGCCGGTGCAGGCGTTCCCGCCGCGGGCGCGCCGCCGGGTGTCCCGGCTTCGGTGGTGCCGACCGGGATCGCACCCGGCGGCACGGCGGCGCTGGTCGCGCCAGGCCGGGACGGATCGGCGACGGTCGAGTCCGTGGTGTTCGGCGCCGACCCGGGAGTTCCGCCGGTGCTGGTCGACGCGGCGACGCCGGGAACCTGCGGCGCGCTCGTCGTCGCGGCGGGTCCGCTCGGCGTTGGCTGGGTGACGCCGCCGATCGCGAGGGTGCCGGTGGCCAGGGCGGCCATGGTCAATGCCGCCGCGGTGACGAGCGCCGCGCGTTTGGCCGACGACATCCGGGCAGGGGCGGGATCGGCGGGCGGCAGCGCGAGTTCCTCGACGACCGGTGCCGCCGATACCGGCGCGACGGGCACGGCGGGGATGGCCTCGGTGGGCACGGAGATCGCGGCCACGTCCAGCGCGATCTCGGCCGCGCCGTGCGCCGCGCTGGTCGCCGGGTCGGCGCAGGCGGTGACGGGCAGCCCGAATTCGGTCGAGATCAGCTCGGCGACCAGCGGGATCGCCCCGCCGCCGCCGGTGAGCAGCACCCGGCTGACGTCGCCGGGGGTGAGCCCGGCGCGGCGCACCGCGTCGCGGAGCAGGTTCATCGAGTCGAGCAGGATCGGCCGCAGCAGATCTTCGAGTTCGCCGCGGGTCAGCCTGACCTGTTCGATGCGGCCGGTGGGGTCGAGCATGCCCACCGGAACCACCGTCGCGGTAATTCTGGAGAGCTCCTCTTTCGCATTTCTGCAGCGGGCTCGCAATGCCGAGAGTTCTTCTTCGACGACCGGGTCGAATGGATCGATGTCATTTCCGTCCAGAACATTTGCCAGGACGTAGCGCATCGTCAGCAAATCGAATTCCGAGCCGGCGATCGCGGTGCTGTGCACCGGCGCGCCCAGCAGGCCCGCCTGTTCGCCGGTGCGTAGCACGGTGACCGTCAGGCCGCTCGCGCCCAGGTCGTACACGGCCAGCGCGCCGTCGTCGAGCAGGCCGTTCTCCATCTCGTACCGGCGCACCGCGGCCAGTGGCTCTGGGACCAATGTCACTTCGGGCAGTCCCGCGCGCGCGAGCGCGGCTCGCGCGTTCTCGATGGTCTGCTCCGGCCACCACGCCGGGCAGCACGCGACGATGGTCGCCACCTCGGCGGATTCGCCTGCGGCGCCGGACAGTTCGGTGACCAGCGCGCGTGTCGCGGCGGCGACGAGGTCGGCCGCGTCGTGTGTCGAACCGTCCTCTGCCAGCATGTCTACCGGGTCGCCGACCCTGGACAGGTAGTCGTCGACAACCACTCCGCGCGCGTGGCGGGTAGCGTCGGCGAACCCGATCGAGCCGTCCGCGCCGAGCAGCAAGGTGCTGCGGTGTCTGCGAACAGTGGCACCGGCCCCGTCGGCGGTCGTGGCCGCGGCGACCGAATTCGCGGCTCCGACAGTGATGCCGAGCGCCAGACGCTCTGTCATTGGACAACCCCGTTCGCAGGACTTCCGGTGGACCGGTAGGCAGTGTGGACAACGAGATCGCCAGGGTGGCCGACGTCCCACCCGATCTGTCGGTTGCCGATAGGCCGCTGTTACCTGCGCCGGGGCAAATACGGGGAAATGCCCCTAATCGGGGATGAGCCCCTAATGGACGCGCCCCGAGTGAACTAGGTATTCGCCCCATTACCTGTAACGACTGGCGGACCTAGCGTGAAAGACATTCCGACCACAACGGATCGGGCACCACCGCCCATGATCTGGAGGAGCTGATCTCGATGACCCCCAACGCGATTCTGGAATTCATCCTGAACCTGCTGCGCGACCCCGACGCGGCGGCGAGCTACTGCGCCAACCCGTGCGTCGCGCTGGCCCAGGCGGGACTCGAGGTGACCCCCGAAGACATCTCCGCCGTCGCCCCGATGGTGGCGGAATCCGCGCTGGTCAGCGGCGGCTCCCAGCTCCAGTCGATCGTCGCCGCGGGCGCCGCGGCAGGCACGAGCGCGGCCCTCGCCTCCACCGCCACCGCGGCCGCCGCCGTCACGGCCGCAGCCGCCGCCGACGCCGAACTCGGCCTCGACGTAGGCCTCGGCGCGGCCGCCTCGGCAGTCGCCGGCGCCGCCGCCCAGGTCGGCGCGGGCCTCGATGTCGCGTTGTCCACCGTCACCGGCGCCAACGTGGACGTCAACGCAGGCGTGAACGCGGCCGCCGACCTCGCCGCAGGCCTGAACGGCGCGGTTGGCGCGGGCGTCGACCTCGCTGCCGGCCTGAACGGTGCGCTGAACGGCGCGGCGGGCGTGGGCGCTGGTCTCGGGGGCGCCTTGAATGGCGCGGTTGGCGCGGGTGCGGACCTTGCCGCTGGTCTCGGCGGTGCCTTGAATGGCGCGGTTGGCGCGGGTGCGGACCTTGCCGCGGGCCTCGGCGGTGCCTTGAACGGCACGGTTGGCGCGGGTGCGGACCTTGCCGCGGGCCTCGGCAGTGCCTTGAACGGCACGGTCGGCGCGGGTGCGGACCTTGCCGCGGGCCTCGGCAGTGCCTTGAACGGCACGGTCGGCGCGGGCGTCGACCTGGCCACCGGCCTGAATGGCGCGTTGAACGGAGCGGCGGGCGTGGGCGCCGGTCTCGGAGGCGCCCTGAATGGCGCGGTTGGCGCAGGCGGCGACCTCGCTGCCGGCCTCGATGGTGCCCTGAACGGCGCCGTAGGCGCAGGTGCGGGCCTGGACGGTGCGCTGTCGGGTGTGGTGGACGCGGGTGGCGACATCACTGCCGGACTGGGCGGTGCACTGACCGGTGCGGGTGCCGGTCTCGAAACTGGCCTCGGGGGCGCCCTCAATGGTGCGGTTGGCGCAGGAACGGACCTCACTGCCGGTCTCGACGGTGCCCTGAACGGCGCGGTGGGCGCTGGTGCCGGCCTCGGTGGTGCGCTGTCGGGTGTTGTGGGCGCGGGTGGCGATGTCGCTGCCGGCCTGGGCAGTGCACTGAGCGGCGCGGCAGGAGTGGGTGCCGGTGTCGAAGCTGGTCTCGGGGGCGCCTTGAACGGCGCGGTGGGCGCTGGTGCCGGCCTCGGTGGTGCGCTGTCGGGTGTGGCTGGTGCGGGAGTTGGCATCGGCTCCGGTGTCGAAGCCGGCCTCGATGGCGCTCTGAACGGTGCGGCTGGCGCGGGCCTGGACGGCGCGTTGTCGGGTGCGGTCGACGCGGGTGGCGATCTCACTGCCGGATTGGGTGGTGCGCTGAGCGGTGGGGCGGGTGTGGGTGCCGGTGTCGAAGCTGGCCTCGATGGCGCCTTGAACGGCGCGGTGGGCGCTGGTGCCGACCTCGATGGTGCGCTGTCGGGCGCGGCTGGTGCGGGCGCCGACCTCTCTGCAGGCCTGAACGGTGCGTTGAATGGCGCGGCGGGTGTGGGTGCCGGTGTCGAAGCTGGTCTCGGGGGCGCCTTGAACGGCGCGGTGGGCGCTGGTGCCGGCCTCGGTGGTGCGTTGTCGGGCGTGGTGGACGCGGGTGGCGATATCGCTGCCGACCTGGGCGGTGCGCTGAATGGTGGGGCCGGTGTTGGTGCTGGTCTCGATGGCGCTTTGAACGGCGCGGTGGGCGCTGGCGCCGGCCTCGGTGGTGCGCTGTCGGGCGTGGCTGGTGCCGGCGCTGACCTCTCTGCAGGCCTGAACGGCGCAGTGGGGGCAGGTGCAGGTGTCGAAGCTGGCCTCGGGGGTGCTTTGAACGGCGCGGTGGGTGGTGGTGCCGGCCTCGGTGGTGCGCTGGCCGGCGCGGCTGATGCCGGCGCGGGCATCGGTGCCGGCCTCGATGGCGCCCTGAACGGTGCGGCTGGCACCGGCCTGGACGGCGCGTTGTCGGGTGCGGTCGACGCGGGTGGCAATCTCACTGCCGGACTGGGTGGTGCGCTGACCGGTGCGGCTGGTGTCGATGCCGGTATCGACGGTGCCTTGGACGGGGCGGCCGGTGTCGGTGGTGATGTCGCCGCTGGACTGGGCGGTGCTCTTACCGGTGCGGCAGGCGCCGGTGTGGACGGCGCGTTGTCGGGTGTCGTGGAGGCGGGTAGCGATCTCACTGCCGGACTGGGCGGTGCCTGGACCGGTGCGGCTGGCGCCGGCGCCGGTCTCGACGGTGCCTTGGAGGGGGCGACGGGTGTCGGTGGTGATGTCGCCGCTGGACTGGGCGGTGCCTTGACCGGTGCTGCTGGTGTTGGCGCTGGCCTCGATGGCGCGCTGACCGGTGCGGCTGGTGTCGGTGCCGGTCTCGATGGTGCCTTGAACGGGGCGGTCGGTGCTGGTGGTGATGTCGCCACTGGACTCGGCGGTGCCCTGACCGGTGCGGCAGGCGCCGGTGTGGACGGTGCCCTGAATGGGGCAGTTGGTGCGGGTGGCGATGTCGCGGCTGGGGTCGACGGTCTGGTCGATGGGGCCGCTGGGCTCACCATGGACTTCGGCGCGAACCTGGGGGGGCAGCTGGGTGGCGGACTGGATGCCGGGCTGAACGGTGTGGCCGGTGCAGTGGGTGGGCTCGGCGCCGGGGCCACTGCTGGGCTGGGTGCGGCGGCCAATGCCGGTGCGCAGGCAGCCGGCAGCCTCGGTGCTGCCGCGACCACCACGGCGATCACCGGGCTCGACGGTGTGGTCGGAGCGGGCGCGGAAATCGGTACCGGGCTGGAAACCGGTTTCGGCGGCGCCGCGTCGGCGGGCGGCGGTCTCATCGGCGGCTTGACCGGAGGTGCCGGCGGTAGCACCGGCATCGGTGTCGATGGGCTGATCACCGGCGGTGCTGCCGCGGAGGCCACCACCGGGCTGGACACGGCACTGTCCGCCACGACAGGTATCGGGCTGACCACCGGTCTGCAGGGCGGCCTCGATACCGCCGCAACCCTCGGCACCGGAGTGTCCGGCTCAGTCGCCACCGGTGCGCAGACTGGACTCGGCGCGGCGGTGGAGACCGGCGCCGGCCTGACCGGTGGCGCGCAGGCAGGTCTTGGCGGTCTCACCGAAACCGGTGTAGGCCTTGCGGGTTCGGCCGCCGGTGGGGCTCAGGCCGGTCTGGGCGGTGCCGCGGACGCGGGCTTGGGCTTGGCGGGTTCCGCGGCGGGCGGCGCGCAGGCGGGTCTCAGTGGTCTCGCGGAAACCGGTGTCGGCCTAGGGGGTTCGGCTGCTGGTGGTGCGCAGGCTGGTCTGGGTGGCGCCGTTGACACCAGCGCAGGCTTGGCGGGTTCCGCTGCCGGCGGCGCACAGGCAGGTCTCGGCGGTCTCGCCGAAACCGGTGTCGGCCTTGCAGGTTCGGCTGCCGGTGGCGCGCAGGCAGGTTTGGGTGGTGCCGTCGACACGGGCTTGGCGGGTACCGCCGCCGGTGGCGCGCAAGCGGGTCTGGGCGGTCTCGCCGAGACCAGCACCGGCCTGGCCGGCTCCGCGACCGGTGGCGCCCAGGCGGGCACCGGCCTCGAGACCGGCCTCGGCGGATCCGCCGACGCGGGCCTGTCGAGCACGATGACCGGCGGCACGCAGATCGCCGGCGGCCTCGGCGGCACCGTGGAAGGCGCGGCGCAGACCGGCACCACCGCGACCACCGAATTCACCGGCACGACCCAGGCCGACGCCTCCGGCACCACCCAGGGCGCGGTGACCACCGCGGCCGACACCTGGTCCTCGGTCGACGTGTCGAGCGCGTTCGGTTCCGGCCTGCACGGTTCGAGCCTCGGCGGCGAGACATCGCTGTTCGGCGAGTCGAGTACTGTCGCCGAGACCGGTGCCGACGTGCACTCCGACGGACTGTTCCACTGAGCGAAACGGGCGCTGCGATGGGGACTCTCGCACCGAATGCGGTGCCGCTGACGACGGTGTTGGCCGACACCGTCGCAGCGGCCCGCGCCGCAGGCCGCGACGACCTGGTCGGGCGCCTGGAGAAGGTCACCGAGCGGGTGCGCGATCCGCGGCACCGCATCGTCGTCACCGGCCAGCTCGGTCAGGGCAAGAGCCGGTTCGTGAACGCGCTGCTCGGGCTCGACGTGTGCCAGGTCGGCGACGACACGACCACCGTGCTCCCGCTGCAGCTGTCCTACGGCGCGCAGCAGCGGGCATACCTGGTGCTCAGCGCGCCCGGCGCCGAGGACGAACGGGTGGAGATCCCGTTCGACGAGATCGGCGTCGTCGATCAACGCAGCCCGCTGGCACAGGGCAGGCAGATCGTGCGGATCGAGGCCGAGCTGCCCAACCAGCTGCTGGCCGACGGCATCGTCCTGATCGACACCCCCGGTGTCGGCGGCCACGGAAGCGCCTGTGCCGCAGGAGTTCTCGGCCTGGCCGCAGCGGCCGACGCGGTACTGGTGCTCTCCGACGCCTCCACCGAGCTCACCGAACCCGAGCTCACCTTCGTCCGCCAGATCCGCGAACTCTGCCCCACGGTCGCCGTCCTGCTCACCAAAACCGACCTGTACCCGCACTGGCACCGGGTACTCGAAGCCGACCGATCACACCTGACCCGCGCCGAAGCCGACGTCGCCCTGATCCCGGTGTCGGCCCTGCTGCGCGCCCACGCCCTGCGCCTGCAAGACGCGCAGCTGGGCCAGGAGTCCGGGTTCGGTGTGCTGTTCGGTTTCCTTCGAGACCGGGTGGTCGCCCGCGACCAGGCCGTCACACGTCAGGCCGTCGCCCGCGAATTGCAATCGGCAGCAGAACATTTGGCACTGGCCCTCGGCAGCGAACTGGTAGCCCTGCGCGACCCCGCGCTCGGCTCCGCCGCCGTCGACGAGCTCCAGTCCGCCCGTGCCGCCGCCGAGGCACTTCAGCGGCGAACCGCGAGCTGGCAGCAGACACTCGCCGACGGCATCACCGACCTCGTCGGCGATGTCGACCACGACCTGCGCGAGCGCCTGCGCGGCGTCGCCCGCACCGGCCAGGAATGGATCGACGAGAACGACCCGGGCAGGCACTGGGGCGCGATCGCCGAATGGCTGTCCGGCACCGTCGACACCGCGCTCGGCGACAACCTCCTGCTGACCCACCGCCGCGCTGAACTGCTGGCCGAACGCATCGCCGACCACTTCAACGAGGTCGGCGCCGTCGAGCTGCCCGAGGTCCATGCCGGAATGGACGACGAAAGCACCCTCGCCAGCTCGGGTTCCCTGGCCGACCTGGAACCCGACATCGGTTTCACCAGCAAGGTGCTGGTCGGCATGCGCGGCTCCTACGGCGGCGTGCTGATGATCGGCCTCGCCACGACCTTCGCAGGCCTCGCGATGCTGAACCCGATCTCCCTCGGCGCAGGCCTGATCGTCGGCGGCAAGGCCTACCGCGACGACAAGACCGCACGACTGGCTCGCCGCCGCGTCGAAGCCAACGCCGAGGTGCGCCGCTTCCTCGACGACGTCGCGTTCCAGGCGGCCAAGGACACCAAGGACCGCCTGCACCGCATCCACCGCGCCCTGCGTGACCACTTCGCCGGTGTCGCCGAGCGCAGCCTGCGTTCGATCGACGCCTCGCTGCGCGCCGCCCAGGAAGCGGCCGCGATGGCAGCCACGCACCGCGCCGAGCGCACCGTCGTACTCGAACGCCAGCTGAACGCGGTCGCCGAGCTGCGTCGCTACGCGGAAACGATGCAACTCGAACCAGGACGGGCCGACGGTACGGTATCTGGGTGACCCACCGTTTCGACACCGCCGCGCCCGGCGGTCAGGCACCCAGGATCCTGGCCGAGGCGCACGAGCTGGTCGGCGCGGCGGCGCGGGTATTCGGTCGTGACGAGTACGCGCGCACGCTGCTGGCCGACTGCGAATTCCGGCTGCGTGAGCCGCTGCGGGTAGCGCTGGCCGGTTCGATCAAGGCAGGCAAGTCGACGCTGCTGAACGCACTGGTCGGCCAGGCTGTCGCCCCGACCGACGCCACCGAGTGCACCCGGGTCGTCACCTGGTACCGCGACGCCTCGACCCCCACCGTCACCGCCCACGCCGCCGACGGCGCGAGGGCCAATGTGATCGTGCGGCGCGGCGGCGGCGCGCACGGTCTCACCTTCGACCTGAGCGCCCTGAACTGGGATGCCTACGGCCCCCGCGAGGTGGACCACCTCGAGGTCGGCTGGCCGTCGGCCGCCCTGGCCCAGACGACGATCATCGATACTCCCGGCACCTCGTCGCTGTCACGCGAGGTCTCGCTGCGCACCGCGCGCTTGCTCACCCCCGCAGGCGCCGAAGGTAACCCGCGCGGCCGGTCGGCGATCTCGGCGCCCGGCGCCGACGCGGTCGTCTACCTGCTGCGCCGCCTCGACGCCACCGACGTGAGCTTTCTCGAACAGATCGGCGCGGGCGCCGGTGGTGCCGGCCCGCTCGGCGTGATCGGAGTGGTGTCACGCGCCGACGAGATCGGTGCCGGCCGCATCGACGCGCTGCACTCCGCCCGCGAGGTGGCAGCCCGGTTCGCCGGCGAACTGGAGCGAACAGGCCTGTGCCAGGCGGTGATTCCGGTGGCCGGCCTGCTCGCCTTCGCCGCCTCGACCCTGCGGCAACCAGAATTCGCGGCCTTCGAGGCCCTGTCCACGGTCCCCGCGGAAGACCTCGGCATCGCCCTGCTCTCGGCAGACCGATTCGCCCGCGCCGACATCGCCCTCCCGGTCGCCCCCGAACTGCGCGCCCAACTGGCAGACCGCTTCGGCCTGTTCGGAATCCGCATGGCCACCATGCTGATCCGCCTCGGCGTCCGCGACTCCTCCTCGCTGGCAGCCGAATTGGCCGCACGCAGCGGCATCGAGGAACTGCGTTCGGTACTGGAGATTCAATTCGGCCAGCGCGCAGAAGAACTGAAGGCCCATTCCGCCCTGAGCACCCTGAACCGCATCCTGTCCGCCTACCCCGGAACCGAAGCCGACCGACTGCTACCCCGCGTCCGCGCCCGCCTGGCCGACGTCCACGGCTTCACCGAACTCCGCCTCCTCGGCCGCCTACGCACCGACGAACTCCCCCTCCCCCCACCGGTACTCGCCGACCTGCACCGCATCCTCGGCGGCACCGGCGTAGCACCACACCTCCGCCTCGGCCTCCCCGCCGAAGCCGACCCGAACACCCTCCGCACCGCAGCCTCCACCGCGGTCCGCACCTGGCGATCCCGAGCCGCCCACCCCCTGGCCGACCAATCCACCGCCACCGCCTGCCGAGCCGCCGCCCGCAGCGCCGAAGGAGTCCTCTCCGAACTCCCCCGCTGACGCGGGCCATTCCGCAAGGGTGGTGCTAGCTCTGCAGCACCGGCACGATCTCCTCGGCGAGGTACTGCTCCACCCCGCGCCCGGCCCGCTCCGCCGCCACCACGGTGGTCCCGCGCTCATCGGCCCTGGCCGTCAGCGTCTTTCGTGATTCCGTTTCGACACCGCCGCCGATGACGAGCAGACGAACCCGCTCGCGGTCGAGGATGCCCAGCGCTTCCTCGTCGAGGGTGGTGCCGAGAACACGGAAGCCGAGGCCGTCGATGTAGGCGGTGGAGGTGTCGACCACACTCTGGCCGCGGCCGACGACGAGAAGATCAACGGTGTGCACGGTTTCTCCCTTGTCTAGGTGGACGACCCGTCCATCGTCGCGCGCAACCGCGCGATCAGGGTCTCGAACTGCTCGAGCTGGTGGGTCGAGTATTCGGCCAGGATCGCGTCCTGCTCGGTATTGACCGCGTGAAAGAACTCGTCGGCGAGGCGGCGGGCCTGCTCGCTGCATCGCAATGTCACCACCCGCCGGTCGGTGTGCTCGCGGCTGCGGGTGACGTATCCCGCCTGCTCCAGCCGGTTGATCAGGGTGGTCATCGCCCCGGAGGTGAGGGTGATCCGCTTGCCGAGCAACGCGGGGGACAGCGGAGTGCCTGCTGCCTCGGCGGCGGCGATCTCCATCAGCGCGAAGGCGTCGGTCGAGTGCACGCCGAGCGTCTCGGCGAACCGGCGGCCCAGTTCGGTGAAGCTCGCGCCGTAGCCGATGAGCCCGGCGGCGAGCCGCCGCCGTTGCCCCGCGACATCGCCGGATGTCTTCGCCATGTCGTCCTCTCGTTGGCCGCTCATTGACAACCTACCGGCTGCAATTTACCTTCATCATAAAGTCACTTGATAATGGAGGTAAATTGCAGACCGAAACCGAGACCCCACCGCTGCGGTTGTGGCTTGGCCTGATCGCCGTCTCGCTCGGCGTCGCGTTGATCGTGGTCGACCTGACGATCGTGAACGTGATCGTCGCGCCGATCGTCGACGACCTCGCGATCACCTCGATTCAGGCGCAATGGATCCAGGAGTCCTACGC
The DNA here is from genome assembly GCF_042728775.1 of Nocardia sp. NPDC060259. Taxonomy (NCBI): domain Bacteria; kingdom Bacillati; phylum Actinomycetota; class Actinomycetes; order Mycobacteriales; family Nocardiaceae; genus Nocardia; species Nocardia sp. NPDC060259. The sequence goes on along the minus strand of NZ_JBHXAY010000010.1, from coordinate 92,742 downwards.
GATCGTCTTCGCGGCGCTCCTGCTGCTCACCGGCAGACTCAGCGACCTCTACGGTGCGCGCAAACTGTTCCTGATCGGTCTCGTCGTCTTCGGCGTGACCAGCCTGCTCGCCGCGCTCGCTCCGAGCGGCGGTCTGCTGATCCTGGCCCGCTTCCTGCAGGGCATCGGCGGGGCGATGATCCTGCCGACCTCCCTGGCCCTGGTGAACTCCGCGTTCACCGGAAAGGCGCGCGGGCAGGCCTTCGCGATCTGGGGCTCCACGATCGGCGCGGCCGCCGCGGTCGGCCCGCTGCTCGGCGGCTGGCTCGCCGACTTCTCCTGGCGCTGGGCCTTCGGCGTCAACATCCCGATGGTCGCCCTGATCATGGCCGCGGTGCTGATCTATCTCCCGGTGTCGCCGAGCTCGGCGGGCCGCGTGGACTGGCTCGGCGCCGCGCTGTCGGCACTCGGCCTCGGCCTGCTCGCCTTCGCCCTGATCGAAGGCCGGCACTACGGATGGCTGATCGTCACCGAACCCCTGAGCATCGGTGAATTCACCTGGCGTAGTGGACCATCGCCGGTGCTCGTCGCGCTGGCCGGTGCGATCCTCGCGCTCGGGATGTTCTGGCGCAGGCAAGCGAGGCTCGCGGACGAACAGCCCCTGCTCGATGTGCGGCTGTTCGCCATCGACTCGTTCCGCAAGGGCAATGTGGTGACCCTGCTCGTCGGCCTCGGTGAATTCGGCATCATCGCGGTCCTGCCGCTGTGGATGCAGTTCGCCCTCGACTACACCGCCCTGCAGGCGGGCCTGGCCCTGGTGCCGCTCGCGATCGGCAGTTTCGTCGCCAGCGGCGCGAGCTTCTCGATGACCGCGTCGGTCTCGGCGCTGGGTCAGGTCAGGAGCGGCTTGCTACTGGAAGCCGCCGGTCTCGCCCTGCTCGGGCTGTTCGCCGCGGCCGACAGCAGCTGGTGGTCGATCGCCGTCGCCTTGTTCGTCTACGGTATCGGCGTCGGCTTCGCCACCGCCCAGGTCACCAATGTCGTGCTCGCCGACGTCCCCGCCGAGAGCGCCGGGCAGGGGTCGGGAATCCAGAGCGCCGCACGCGAACTCGGCTCGGCCCTCGGGATCGCCGTCCTCACCACCGTCTTCTTCAGCACCCTCGGAACCGGCCTGCGCGACCGCCTGACCGATACGGGACTGTCCGAATCCGAGGCACACCAGCTGACGTCGACAGTCACCGACAGCGCCGGATCGGTGATCCCGGCCCTCGCGGAAGACGCGCTCCCCGTCGCCGAGGCGGCCAGGGGAGCCATGGCGGCGGGTATCGAGGTGTCGAGCTACCTGTGCGCGGGCCTACTCGTCCTCGCCTTGGCGACAACCGCCTTCGTCGAACCCGCGCGAAACGGCATGAACGATCCGTCACGATCGCGCATCAGCCGCCGCAGTTGAGCGCGGTCGTGGCAAGAATGGCCCGGGGGCGGGAAAGATTTTTCGGGTGGCGGGAATGAATCGCCGCAGCTACCGGTTGTGCTGATCAACGACGTTGAGTGTGATGGACTCAAGTTCGGGTTGACGCCCGGAGGCCTCGGAAGGCAGGATTGAGCCCACCCCACTCAGCGTTGCTGAGACTATTGCCCCAAGTACGTCACACAGGAGGAAATCACTATGGCTCGTGCGGTCGGAATCGACCTCGGGACCACGAACTCGGTCGTCGCCGTTCTCGAAGGCGGCGAGCCGGTCGTCGTCGCGAACTCGGAAGGCTCGCGCACCACCCCTTCGGTCGTCGCGTTCGCGAAGAACGGCGAGGTCCTCGTCGGCCAGCCTGCGAAGAACCAGGCCGTCACCAACGTCGACCGCACCATCCGCTCGGTCAAGCGCCACGTCGGCACCGACTGGAGCACCGAGATCGACGGCAAGAAGTACACCTCGCAGGAGATCTCCGCGCGCACGCTGATGAAGCTGAAGCGCGACGCCGAGGCCTACCTCGGTGAGGAGATCACCGACGCGGTCATCACCGTCCCGGCCTATTTCGAAGACGCCCAGCGTCAGGCCACCAAGGAAGCGGGCCAGATCGCCGGCCTGAACGTGCTGCGCATCGTCAACGAGCCCACCGCGGCCGCGCTCGCGTACGGCCTGGACAAGGGCGACAAAGAGCAGACCATCCTGGTCTTCGACCTCGGTGGCGGCACCTTCGACGTCTCGCTGCTGGAAATCGGCGAGGGCGTCGTCGAGGTCCGCGCGACCTCCGGTGACAACCACCTCGGTGGCGACGACTGGGACGAGCGCGTCGTGACCTGGCTGGTCGACAAGTTCAAGGCCAGCTCGGGCATCGACCTGACCAAGGACAAGATGGCGCTGCAGCGTCTGCGCGAGGCCGCCGAGAAGGCGAAGATCGAGCTGTCCTCCAGCCAGAGCACCTCGATCAACCTGCCCTACATCACCGTCGACGCGGACAAGAACCCGCTGTTCCTCGACGAGCAGCTGACCCGCGCCGAGTTCCAGAAGATCACCTCCGATCTGCTGGATCGCACCCGCGCGCCGTTCCAGTCCGTCATCAAGGACGCGGGCATCAACGTGGCCGACATCGACCACGTCGTGCTCGTCGGTGGCTCCACCCGTATGCCCGCCGTCTCCGACCTGGTCAAGGAACTGACCGGTGGCCGCGAGCCGAACAAGGGCGTGAACCCGGACGAGGTCGTCGCCGTCGGCGCCGCCCTGCAGGCCGGTGTGCTCAAGGGTGAGGTCAAGGACGTCCTGCTGCTCGATGTCACCCCGCTGTCGCTGGGCATCGAGACCAAGGGTGGCGTGATGACCAAGCTCATCGAGCGCAACACCACCATCCCGACCAAGCGCTCGGAGACCTTCACCACGGCCGACGACAACCAGCCGTCCGTGCAGATCCAGGTCTTCCAGGGTGAGCGCGAGATCGCCTCGCACAACAAGCTGCTCGGCTCCTTCGAGCTGACCGGCCTGCCCCCGGCCCCGCGTGGCGTGCCGCAGATCGAGGTCACCTTCGACATCGACGCCAACGGCATCGTGCACGTGACCGCCAAGGACAAGGGCACCGGCAAGGAAAACAAGATCAAGATCCAGGACGGCTCGGGCCTGTCCAAGGAAGAGATCGACCGGATGGTCAAGGACGCCGAGGCGCACGCCGCCGAGGACAAGGCCCGCCGCGAGGAGGCCGAGACCCGCAACCAGGCCGAGTCGCTGGTCCACCAGACCGAGAAGTTCATCAAGGACAACGAGGACAAGGTGCCCGCGGACGTGAAGTCCAAGGTCGAGGCGGCCATCGCCGAGGCCAACACGGCACTCGCCGGTACCGACATCGCCGCGGTGAAGTCCGCCGTGGAGAAGCTGGCCACCGAGTCGCAGGCCCTTGGCCAGGCGCTCTACGAGGCCGGCGCCGCCGAGGGCCAGTCCGGTAACGGCGCGGGTCCGAGCCAGGCCGACGACGACCAGGTCGTCGACGCCGAGGTTGTCGACGAGCCGGTGGACACGGAGAAGAAGTGACCGAGGCCAACTCCGAGCAGGAGCTGATCGAAGACATCGTCGAAGACACCGAGACAGACTCCGCCGCCGAGGTGGCGGAGCCCTCCGGTGACGGCGAGGCCGAGGCGCCGGTCAGCGACGAGCTGGCCGAGCGCACCGCCGACCTGCAGCGGTTGACCGCGGAATACGCGAACTACCGCCGCCGGGTCGAGCGGGATCGTCAGGCCAACATCGACGCGGCCAAGGCCGTGGTGGTGACCGAGTTGCTCGGTGTGCTCGACGATCTGGACCGCGCCAGGGCGCACGGCGACCTGGAGACCGGCCCGCTCAAGGCCGTCGCCGACAAGCTCGAGACCGCGCTCACGAAGCAGGGTCTGGTCGAGTTCGGTGCGATCGGTGACCCGTTCGACCCGACGCTGCACGAGGCAGTGCAGCACGAGGGTTCGGGCGCCGACCCGGTCATCGGCGTTGTGATGCGCAAGGGCTATCGGTTCGGCGAACGGGTGCTTCGGCACGCGCTGGTCGGGGTAACCGATGCCGAGGCCGTGGGGGCATCGGATTCGGATGCCGACGGCGACGACCAATAGGAACGCGAGAGGAGGAGATGCTCGGTGAGCCAACGGGAGTGGATCGAAAAGGACTTCTACAAGGAGCTGGGTGTCTCCTCCGGCGCCTCGCAGGACGAGATCAAGAAGGCCTACCGCAAGCTCGCTCGTGACCTGCACCCGGACTCCAACCCGGGTGACACCAAGGCCGAGGAGCGGTTCAAGGCGGTCAGCGAGGCCAATGCCGTGCTGTCGGATCCGGCCAAGCGCAAGGAGTACGACGAGACGCGCCGCCTGTTCGCCGGCGGTGGCGGTCGCGGTTACGGCGGCGGGTTCACACCCGGTGCGGGCGGCGGCTTCTCGCAGGACTTCAACATCGGTGACATCTTCGGTCAGGCCGGTGGCGCAGGCGCACCCGGCGACGGCGGCCTCGGCGATCTGCTCGGCGGGCTGTTCAACCGGGGTGGCGCGCGCGGTTCGAGCCGTCCGCGCCGTGGCGCCGATGTGGAGACCGAGACGACGCTGGGCTTCCGCGAGGCGGCCCAGGGTGTCACCGTCCCGCTGCGGATGACCAGTCCGTCGCCGTGCACCACGTGTCATGGCAGCGGCGCCAAGCCGGGCACCAGCCCGCGGGTGTGTCCGCACTGCAACGGTTCCGGCGTGGTCAGCCGTAATCAGGGCGCGTTCGGTTTCAGCGAGCCCTGCGACGACTGCCGCGGCACCGGGTCGATCATCGACGACCCGTGCACCGACTGCTCGGGCACCGGCATCCAGAACCGCACCCGCACCATCACCGTGCGTATCCCGCCCGGTGTCAGTGACGGGCAGAAGATCCGGTTGGCCGGGCAGGGCGAAGCCGGCCTGCGTGGAGCGCCCTCCGGCGATCTCTACGTGACCGTGCACGTCAGCCAGGACAAGGTGTTCGGCCGCCAGGGCGACGACCTGACCCTGGTGCTCCCGGTGAGCTACAGCGAATTGGTGCTGGGGACAACTGTTTCCGTGCCGACGCTGGACGGCCGGGTCGGCGTGAAGGTGCCGCCGGGCACCGCCGACGGGCGTATCCTGCGGGTACGCGGTCGCGGTGTGCCCAAGCGCGGCGCGGCGGGCGGCGCCGGTGACCTGCTGGTCACGGTGAAGGTCGCGGTTCCGCAGAATCTGGACTCCGACGCCACCGATGCGCTCAAGCGCTATCAGGAGGCGGAGAAGGCCGGTGGCTTCGATCCGCGTGCGGGATGGGCGGGTGCTTGATGTCCGATAGTCCGAAGTCCGCGTCGGGTGGGACCTCGCGTGCCGAGTTCTTCATGATCTCGGTGGCGGCTCAGCTGGCGGGTATGCACGCGCAGACGTTGCGTACGTATGACCGGCTGGGTTTGGTCACCCCCCAACGCACTTCGGGTGGCGGACGCCGTTACTCGACCCGCGACGTCGAGCTGCTGCGCGAGGTGCAGCGGCTGTCGCAGGACGAGGGTGTCAACCTCGCGGGCATCAAGCGCATCATCGAGCTCACCAATCAGGTCGAGGCGCTGCAGCAGCGCGTCGAGGAGATGAGCGCGGAGCTGGAGCAGTTGCGGGCGGGCTACCGGCCCGACCTGTCGCCGCCCCAGCGCAGCACCGCGCTCGTGGTGTGGCAGCCGCGGCACCGGCGGTAGGGTTCCACGATTCGCCCGAGCCCCTGGTTCGCGATCCGCTCCGGCGGACGCGGGCCGGGGGCTCGTTCGTGCCCGGTCAATCCCCGGCGATCGGCTGGTGACTATCCAGCAACCTACTTATTCGCGATCTTGGCCGGGGCTTGTGGGGCCGCAGGGCTCTGAGGTGGGCGTATATCTCGGGATCATCACGAAAGGTTGCTGATAGGACGCTGAATTCGGCTCGATCGGAGGCTAATTCCCTCCCGTCGACCAGCCACTCCGGCACACCCTCCTCGCGTGTCGTGGCACGGCGCGTCGGGCCGGAGAGATTGGGTCCGTAGCGGAAAGGTCGCTCTACCAGGCACATTGGGTCGCTATTGCCGCAATTGCCGGGAAGATCGGAGAATCTTGAGGTCATGTTCACCCAAGATTCACGGTCCACTGGTATGTTTTTAGCTGGTACTGAACAGGTACCGCCCGGTTTTAAACGAATTACATGCGTGATGTTTAAGAGTACGATTCCTAAGCTGGCAAACCTCGCCTAGACTTCTCGCATCGGCTGCTGACGAGTGTCCTCCCCAGCCCGTCACTCGCCGGCGCGGCTAGCGTTCGATGGCGAAACGAGGTTGTGACACATATGGATTCGCGGACTGTCGCTTTGATCCGTACTACGTTCAAGGCGGTTGCTGCGGAAGACGGTGGGCCCGAGAAGCTAGCCAGGTCGTTCTACTCGATCCTGTTCACGGACTATCCAGGCATCCGTGACTACTTCCCGGCGGCCATGGATTCCCAGCGTGAACGGCTCGTCTCGGCGATCGGCTACGCGCTGGACCGGCTGGAAGAACCCGACAAGCTGCTGCCGTTCCTCGCCCAGCTCGGGCGCGACCACCGCAAGTACGGTGTGCAGCCGGCCCACTATGTCGCGGTGGCCAACTCGCTGAAGTCGGCCATGCGCCAGTTCGCGGGCACCGAGATGTGGACCGACGAGGTCGCCACCGCCTGGGACGAGGGCCTGGCCACCATCAGCGGCGCGATGATCAGCGCCGCCGACAAGGAGACGACACCCGCCGCGTGGTCGGCGACCGTGGTCGAACGCCGCGAGGTGCTGCGCAACCTGGCCGTCATCCGCGTTCAGCTCGACCAGCCGATGCAGTACGCGGCGGGCCAGTACCTCAGCGTGCAGATACCGGCGCGGCCGCGGATGTGGCGCTACCTCTCCCCGGCCAACCCCGCGAATGCCAACGGCGAGATCGAGTTCCATGTTCGCAGCGTGCTCGGCGGCTGGGTCAGCCCGTCCATGGTCTCGCACACCGCCGTCGGTGACCAGTGGCTGCTCGGTTCACCGCTCGGCGGCCTCGGTGTGCCGCGCAACACCAAGCGCAAGATGCTGATGGTCGGCTGCGGCACCGGCATCGCGCCGCTGCGCGCCCAGATCATGGCGATGGCCCAGCGCCGGGTCAACCCGAAGGTCCACCTGTTCGTCGGCGGCCACCACCCGTGCGACCTCTACGACCTACAGGTCCTGAGCCAGCTGGCCATGGCCAACAAGTGGCTCTCGGTCACCCCCGTCACCGAGAGCGACGAGAACCCCTGGTGGTACTACGAGTCCGGCGAACCGCAGGGCGACCTGCCCGGCCTGGAACCGCGAATGACCGGCCAGATCGGCAAGGTCGTCGCCAGCTACGGCTCGTGGGCGGATCGCGATGTGCAGATCGTCGGATCGCCATCGATGGTGCAGACCACCAAGTTCCGCCTGATGGCGGCGGGCACCCAGGCCAAGTCGATCCGCCACGACCCACTGTTCTGAGCGCGCGCCCCCGCGCCGTGAATCGACCTGTCGGTTCGCTTCGTCCTGGTTAGAGTGGTCTGACGAGGATGATCACAGTGAGGGAGGGCGGATCGATGGATGACGTTGTGCTGGTGATCAATTCCGGGGGGCGTCGCGACGCCGAGTGGCTGGACGAGGTGACCGGCGAGCTACAGACCGATCTGTCCGAGATCGGTGGACTACACGTCAGCCGGGTGACGACCGCCGCGGCGGACGGCCAGAAGTCTGGCGCCGTCGAGCAGATCGGTCAGCTGCTGGTGTCCAGCGGGACGATCGGTGCCGTGGTGTGGTCGATTCGGGATGTCAGCCTCAGGTTCCTGGAGCGAACCAAGGCGGATTCGATCACGATCAAGAAGGGTGATCGAGAGGTGACCATCGTCCGCCCGGGCATGGCCCAGGTCGACAATGCCATCGAGAAGTTCGGCGACCTGCTGGCCGATGAGTAGTCCGACCGGACGGCGAATCGCGCTCTTCGTAGCGAACGACACCTACCACTTCGACGGCTTGTCGCGGCTCTACGCGCCGATCTCGGACGCGGAGCAACTCCGGGAACTGTTGCGCGACCCCGAGATCGGCGGCTTCCGGCCGACCGAGCTGCTGATCAACGAGTCCAAGGCCGAGATCGAGCGCAGCATCGAGCGGGTCTTCCGCGGCGCCGAACCAGACGACGTCATCCTGTTCTACTTCTCCGGTCACGGACTGCGCACCCGCCAGAATCTGTACCTGGCTGTCGGAAATACCGACCCGCAGCTGCTGAGCAGCACGGCGGTGTCCTCGACGTTCATCCGCGAGCTGATCCGGGAGTCCGCGGCAGCGGCGAAGATCATCGTGCTCGACTGCTGCTACAGCGGCGCGTTTCTCGGCTCCGAGGTGATGAAGTCCGCACCGACCATCGACGATGTCGCCCAGCAACTCGCGGCGGGCGACGGGATCTGCGTGCTGACCGCGTCGAGCGCGGTGGAGACCGCGGCCGAGGGGCGCGCCGACGGTGACTCGGCACCCCTGTCGGTGTTCACCTCGGCGCTGGTGAAGGGAATCGGCACCGGTCAGGCCGACAACGGCAGCGGCTTGATCGGCACCCACGACCTGTGGACGTTCGTGCACGCCGATGTCCGCAGCCGGACAACCAGGCAGACGCCGAACCACTACGGGGTCTTCAAGGACGAGGTCTATATCGCCCGGGTTCGGCGGCGGCAATCGAGCCTCATCGAGGTGGGCGATCGAGTGCAGCTCGGGTCGCTCGTCGGGCGGCTCGAACAGACGCCCGACAGTGGACTGCGGGCGGCGAACTGGTGGGGGACCGGCCGATTGAAGGTTCCCATCGGGCAGGAGCGGCGGACCGACGGTGTGCCGGGCGAAACCGTGTGGCTGGACCTGGCCGGCGCGGATCGCAACCTCTTCATCGTCGGCCGCGCGGGGTCGGGCAAGAGCACGCTGCTGCGGACGCTCACCGGATCATTGGCGCTGACTCATTCACCCGACGAGGTGAAACTGTATGTGCTCGAATCCAGCAACCGTCTCGGTTCGATGAGCGCGCTACCCCATATCGCGAGCGCGGTGGGCGACGACGAGCTGGACAAGGTGGGCGCGGTCCTCGACCGGGTAGCCGCCGAGATCCGCAGCCGCAAGCGACTGTATCGGGAATCCGGTATCGATTCACCGGCCAGTCTGCGCGCCGCCCGGCCATCCCTGCCCGGCCCGGTGCCCGATGTATTCCTGCTCATCGACCGGCTCGGCGATTTCCGCGAGCAGATCCCCGGGTTCGACGGCCGGATCAAGCAGATCGCGAGCGCGGGCCCGGAGTACGGCGTCCATCTGGTGGTGACCGCGCGCGACTGGAACGAGGCGCCCGGTGAGCTGGTCGACTTGCTGTCGGCGCATATCGAATTGCGCTTGCACCGACCCGCCGATTCGCGTCTGCATCCGGAGCGCGCCGCCCGCCTTCCCGACGGGCCGGGGTGGGCGCTGTTCGGGGAGCGGCCGTTTCGCGTCGCGATGCCGGATCTGCGCGAGTTGCAGCCGGAGTTGCTGAGTGCGGCGGAAATTTCCGATGGCGCCGCCGAATTGGTCGATCTGGTGCGGGGATACCAGCAAGAGCTCGCGCTCGACGGCCTCGGCCGGTCTCCGCTGGACGGCGAGGTGGACTTCACCGATCTGCTCGGCATCGGTTCCGGTCAGGACTTCGACGTCGATGAGATGTGGCGGCCCAGGCACGGTCGCGACCGGTTGCGGGTACCGATCGGGGTCACCGCCACCGGGGACGTCGTCGAATTGGATCTCAAGGAGGCGGGCCAGTACGGCATGGGCCCGCACGGGCTGTGTATCGGCGCCACCGGTTCCGGCAAATCGGAGTTCTTGCGCACCCTGATCCTCGCCTTGGTCACCACCCATTCCCCGGATGCGCTGAATCTGGTTCTGGTCGACTTCAAAGGTGGTGCGGCCTTTTCCGGTCTGGAATCGCTGCCGCATGTGTCGACCGTCATCGCCAACGTGGAACAAGATCTGTCCCTGGTGGACCGGTTGCAGGACGCGCTGGCCGGCGAGCTCAAACGCAGGCAGGAGATACTCAGGGCGACGGGGAAATTCGCCGACGTTTCCGACTACGAGACAGCCCGTGCGGCGGGCATGCAGGTGGGTCCGCTGCCCGCGCTGTTGATCGTGGTCGACGAGTACTCGGAGCTGCTCGCCCAGAAACCGGACTTCATCGAGCTGTTCGTGATGATCGGCAGGCTCGGACGTTCGCTGCACGTGCACCTACTGCTCGCCTCGCAGCGGTTCGAGGAGGACAAGGTGCGCGGGCTGGAAAGACATCTGTCCTACCGGATCGTGCTGCGCACGTTCTCCGCCGCCGAGTCGCGGGCGGTCATCGGCACCGCTGACGCCTACCATCTGGCCAGCGATCCTGGCTCCGGCTATCTGAAGGTCGATGCTTCCGATCCGCTGCGGTTCAAGTCGGCCTACGTGAGCCGGTCGGAACGGGTCGGCCCCGGCGCGAGCACCGGCAGTGTCGAGCAGCGCACGTTGCTGGAAGCGGTGGTGTCGAGGATCCACGGGCACGGCAAGCCGGCGTATCCGCTGTGGGTGCCGCCACTGGACGAATCTCCGACGCTGGATCAGCTGTTGCCCGACCGGGATTGGCGGTCGACCGTGAATCGGGCCGGCCGGTTGCGGATGCCCATCGGAGTGATCGACAAGCCGTCCGAGCATCGTCGCGAAGTGCTGACGATCAATCTCTCCAGTGCCAAAGGGCATGTCGCCGTTGTCGGCGGTCCGCGCGCGGGCAAGTCGACGACGTTGGAGACGATCGTGCTTGCCGCGGCGGTGACGCACACTCCGGAGCAGGTGCAGTTCTACTGCCTGGATTTCGGCGGCGGCGGTCTCATGAGGTTGGCTCGGGTGCCGCATGTGGGTTCGGTGGCAGGCCGTTTGGACGGTGATCGGGTACGTCGCACGATCGCCGAGCTGACGACGTTGCTGCGCCTGCGCGAGCAGCGATTCGCCGAACTGGGTATCGAGTCGATCGTGGAGTATCGGCGACGGAAGTCCGCCGCGCCCGAGGCAGCGGATTCCGCGACTTCGTCGTCACCGGACAGGTTCGGTGACGTCGTCCTGGTCATCGATGGCTGGCGGGCGGTCGGTGAAGAGTTCGAAGTGCTCGAGCCGCAGATCAATGCCATTGCCACCCAGGGATTGTCCTACGGTATCCACCTGATGATCAGCGCGTCGCGCTGGCCGGAGATCCGGCCGATGATCCGGGATCAGATCGGCACCCGGATCGAACTGCGATTGGGCGATCCCTCTGATTCGGAAATCAATCGTCGTGTCGCGCAGCAGGTTCCGGACGAACGGCCCGGGCGTGGGATAACCGCCGATCACCTGCACATGCTGATCGCGTTGCCCCGCTTGGATTCCGACTCCGATCCGTCGTCCCTCAGCGAGGGGCTCGGCGAGGCCGCGGCCGAACTCAGCGCGATGTACGGGCGGCGCCGAGCGCCCGAGGTGCGGACGTTGCCGCTGGAATTCAGCCGGGAAGCGCTGCCCGCGCTCGCGGCGGAGCACGGTATCTCGCTGGGCCCGACGAAGGTGGTCGTCGGCCTCTGCGAATCCGAGTTGCAGCCTTTTGTACTCGATTTCGCGGCCGAGCCGCACTTCATGGTCTTCGCGGACGTAGCGCACGGCAAGACGACACTCTTGCGGAATATCATCACCGGCATCGTCGAGAACGCGAGCCCGGCGGCGGCGCAGGTAGTGCTGATCGACTATCGGCGCGGAATGCTCGGCGAGTTCGGGAACGCGCTGGCGGGATATTCCACCTCATCGCAGACGACGGCGCCGATGATCGCGGAGGTGGTGAATGCCTTGGCGGCGCGCATCCCCGGCCCCGGCATCACCGCGCAGCAGTTACGGGAGCGCGCCTGGTGGTCGGGGCCGGAGATCTACCTCGTGGTCGACGACTACGATTTGGTCGCTCCCAGTTCGGTGGCGAATCCGTTCCAGTCACTGGTGGAGTATTTTCCGCAGGCCCGCGATGTCGGACTGCATTTCATCGTCGCCCGCCGCACGGGTGGTGTCTCGCGGGCACTGTATGACCCCGTCCTCGGCGCTTTGCGGAACCTGTCCGTCGAAACGCTGGTGATGAGCGGCCCCCGCGACGAAGGAAGAATCATCGGCGACGTCCGGCCGATGAAGCTTCCCCCTGGCCGCGGCATCCTGGCGTCGCGCACCCGGGAGCAGGAAATGGTTCAGATAGCCAATTTTCCCGCGCCGCAGTGAATCTCAGGCGCCCTCGGCGGTGATGTTGGCCGACGGCGTGCCTGCGGCGACGAGCGTGTCCACCGTGGTGCGCACCATCGCGGGCGAACCGCAGACCAGCACCTGATGCTGGTGGAACGGGCCGTGGGCGGCGGCGACGTCGGCGAGGGTGCCGTGCAGCATCTCCGTCGGGGCGAAGCCGATGTCGACGCGCGAGTGCTCGTGCCATTCGTCGCGGACGGCGGGGTCGTCGGGGCTCTCGACCACCGGAATCACTGTCAGCCACGGCAATTCGCCGGATAGCAGGAACAGCATGTCCGAGGCGTAGAGGTCGCGGGGGGAGCGGCCGCCGTAGAACAGGTAGGTGCGCGGCGGGTTCTCGTGCCGGGCCAGATCGAGGATCTGCGCGCGCAACGGCGCCAGACCGGTGCCGCCCGCGATCATCACGACCTCGGCGGCCTCGGGATCGATGTGGAAAACGCTGTGCGGCGCGTTGATTCGCCACTGATCGCCGGGCTGGGTGTCGGCCACGATCGAACTCGAGCACCAGCCACCGGGCACGATGCGCACGTGGAACTCCAGCTTGCCGTCGAGCGAGGGCGGCAGCGCGGGGGAGAGCCTGCGCCGCACGCCGGGATGCTGCGGCACCTCCACCTCGACCGACCCGCCCGCCGCGAACGGCACGAAATCACCGATCAGCCGGATCACGGCGAGGTCGTTGCGCAGGCGGTGATGACCGACAACGGTCGCCGTCCAGCCGGTATCGGGGTACTCGCTGCTGCTCATCGGCCTCTTTCACGAAGGGCGGGAAGGGTTCTCAGCCGACCGGGTCGGCGGCGATGATCTGGGGCGGGGTGCCCGCCCTGATCAGCGCGCGGCGGGTGTCGGCGATCATCCGGGGCGACCCGGCGATCTGGATCTGGCGGTCGGACCACGCGCCGAAGCTGGTGACCACCGCACCCAGATTACCGACGAGACGGCGGTACATACCCGTCGACGGGGAAGCGGGCGCCTGCGGATACCACCAGGGATCGTCGCGTTCCTCGCACACCGGTACCACGGTCAGCCACGGGTTGGACTGCGAGAGCTGCCACATGTTGTCCACGTCGTAGAGGTCGCCGGGGTACCGGCCGCCGGTGAAGAAATGCACCCGCGGGTTGATGCCGCGCTGGCTCATCTCGATCAGCTGCGCGCGCAGCGGCGCGATCCCGGTGCCGGAGCCGATGAGCAGCACATCGCGCCCCGACTCCCGGTCGATGTGCAGGCCGCCGAGCGGACCGGCGATCTTCCACCGGTCACCGACCTTGGTGTCGTTGACGATCGCCGGGCTCACCCAGCCACCGCTGATCCGGCGCACGTGGAATTCGATCTCACCATAGGGATTGGCGGGGATCGCGGGGGAGAGGTAGCGCCACATGTTCGGCCGCTGCGGCACCTGCACCGGCACGTACTGGCCCGCCTTGAACGGGATCGGGCCGTCGGCCTGCAACCGCACGATCGCCAGGTCGTCGAGCACCCTGCGGTGCCCGACCACCGTCGCGCCCCAGAACGGCTGCGACTTGTCCTCGTTGGCGCCGATCGCCATCGACGCCGAGACGAGGATGGTGATGTCGCTCCAGCCCTCGTGCAATTCCCTGGTCCAGCGGTTGCCGTGGAAGGTGCGCAGCGCCGAGAGCAGCGCTCTGCCCGCCATGTCGTAGTGGTCGGCCTCGACCCCGTATTTCCGGTGGTCGCGGGCCAGTTGCTCGAGGAACCTCTGGGCGCGCTCGAAGTCCTCCAGATTGTCCAGGACATACTGCAGCGCCGTCACGAGACGCTTGGGCATCATGTCCATGGCGGGTGGGAAAAGCTCCCGTAACGCCGGGTTCTGCGCGAACAGGTGACCGTAGAAAGCGCTGATCAGCCGCTCAGGACCACCGGGTGTCTCCGACACCCCGCGGAAATCGGCGCGGACCAGCGCAAGCGAACGCGCATCCACGTCGTCAAGCTCCCTTTCCCTGGAATTGCTGCAATGTGGCCCCGCCTCGGAGCGGGTGCCGTGTCAAGTATCCCCCGAAACCTGCCGCTGGGTGCAGGGATGCTCGTCACGGTCCCATTCGCCGGACGGATCGTAAGCCCTCGACCGCGCCTCGGCGCGGTGTCGCCTGCATCGATATGCGTCGGTGACCTTGGCGGGTTCGGACCGCCAAGATCGACTGCACGGCGATACGCTGACGCAACTCCCGCAGGTGGCGCCCGTCCCGCTCTGGCCGCTGGACACACCCTTCGCTGTCGCCCATAACGCCAAGGACGCGGCAGAAAGCGTTGGGAAAATCCCAACGCCGCAGCTAGGCTTGATGCATGGACAAGGAACTGCTGGCGGCGGGGGAGCGGATCCGTTCACGAATGCCGTCTGAGATGAGCCAGCGAACGCTAGCCGACCTGGCCGGTATGAAGCCCGACGCGTTGTCGCGCGCTCTGAACGGGCAGCGTGGCTTCTCGTCGGTCGAGCTCGCGAGAATCGCCGATGTGCTCGGTGTCGAGCTCTACTGGCTAGTCACCGGTGAGCGGGACCCGCAGCGGGTCAGGATCGCCGCCCGGCACAGCTGGGACGTCGATCGTGGGGTGCGTGCCAATCCCGGCCGCGCGCGCGATGAGGCCCTCCTCGAGCAAGTTGCAGCCACCTACAACGCAGCATTCCCCGCAGGCCCTCCGCCCAGCAGACAGCTACCGGAGAGTCCCGCGGACTTGCGTGCCGAGTTGGGCGAGGACTTCGTCGAGAGCTTCGGCGAAGTCGTGGAAACCCGGCTCGGCGTCGATGTCATTCGCCTCCCGAGGATCACCACGTCCTACTCGCTCACCATCGGCACGCGCGGGATCGTCATGCTCGCGACCACGTCCAATTGGTTCTGGAGCAACTGGTCTCTGGCGCATGAGCTCGCACATCTAGCGCTCGGTCACCACGGTGGGAGTGCGGAGCCCGGAGAAAGGGATGAGCGCCCGGCCGACGACTACGCAGCGCAGCTCCTGCTCCCCGAAAGACTCGTCGAGCAGGAAGATTGGCATGAGATGGACGAGAGCGGCCTAGCGAGATTTCTCTGGCGAACAGGTGTGTCCACGAAGGCGCTGAAGAAGCGCTTGGCAGTGCTCAGAATCCAACCGTCGACAGAGGTGGCCTCGGCCTTGAAGCAGTCCACACCAACACTGATCCGAGCTCATGCGACTGGTGATCGAATGATCGGTGACCGGACGTACGTCACCTTGCGACAGCAGGCGTCCTCCGCCCGCGAACTACCTTCGCTGTTGGTCGAGGCGCTACAGCGTCGAGTCGAGCAGGGCGCCATCTCTCCCGAATACCTTGCGTGGGCGCTGGATGTGCCAGTCGACGAGATCGACTTTCCAGAACTGGAGGATGCCGACGAATCGACCGCCTTCTACCAGCAGGCGCTCGAGAGGCGGCCTAGCCGAACAGCTTTGGAGGATTGGCTGTCGACGAACGGCCTTCCTGCCCAGTGAATCCGACGACGGTCCGCTGGCAGACGATCACCGATCGCCGCGGAGCCACAGAACTCGAGATGTTCTCGTGCACGACCCCGCGGCCGCAAACCTCGAGTGGTCGGAAGATGCCGCACCCGAAACCATGGGAACGCGCTGCGCAGAGCATCATTCGACAGAGTCCGAAATGCCTGAAGGCCGGAAACATCCTCATTGTGGGCAGGCGAGAAGACAGCGAGGAGATCATCGCCGCAGCGCACCTGATATTCGAGAAGACGTCGCCCCCGCTCTTTGCTGCACACGTTGCAGCGATCGGGATAAGCGTCACTGCGCGAGGTCAGGGCGGCAAAGTCGCGGACGGTGCTCTTGACCAAGTGTGCAGGGTAGTCGGCGAACGAGCGCATCGGCCCACCGCTGGTCCGGTGCTGGTCACCGCGAATATTCACACGCGGAACTACCCGAGTCAGCTCCTGTTCGAGCGCGCAGGCTTCGAACCGCTCTCCCTTCCTGTCGGCGAACACCAACAGTGGATCCGCAACCTCGGAACTCGCCATGGCGAGTGACTCGTGCGCCGTGGCCCCATCATCGGACCCGCCGTGCTCTCAGGTTGCGTCGCAGATGGCCCGCAACTCGATCATGGCAACGATCACCGCTGGTCAGCCGACAACCAACCGCACCGCCGCCTGGCGCTCGTCCTCGCCGACCTCCCCGATCTCGAAGTTCTTGCCGACGATGTGCTGGACCAGCGCCGGTTCCGGCGGCAGGCCGTATTTGCGCAGGTAATGCGGGACAGCGCCCGGCCACACGAACACCCCGTCGGTGTGGAAGTTCATCGGCACATCCCGAACCTGCGCGTCGAAGTCGTCGGTGTCGTAGCTGCGTGCGCTCAAAACCACCGGCGCGTGGGCGAGGTAGTCGAGCACCCGCTCGCTGATCCGAGGGTCGATCGCCGGACGATTCACCACCGGTTTGCCCCCGGCGTCGCGCCCGTCGAACGGTGCCGAAAGTCGAAGTTCACTCATGATCGACCAACCTACGCGGCACCGTCCTCAGCCGCTTTCCCGTGCTAATGTCCCTGGTCAGAGCAGTGTCCGGCGAGAAGGGGTGGGGATGAAACGCGCAGGTACAGCGGTGCTGGTTGCGGGGTTGGCGGTGGCCGGGCTGGCCGGGTGTGCGGCGGGGGAGACGTCGCCCGAGGTGACGACCGCTGCGGCCAAGCCGGCGTTGTGGAATCCGTGTACGGAGATTGCGGATGATGTGTTGCGGGCCGCGGGGGTGGATCCGGGTACAGAGGAGACTGGACTCGCCGGTGTTCCACAGTCCGGCTGGGAGATCTGTGGTTGGCGGGGCCCCGAATACTCACTGACTGTCTATACGACGGACAAAACCCTGGCGCAGTTTGAGCAGAAGCCCGGGAACATCAACTTCGCCGACGTCACGATCGCGAACAGGTCAGGCCGCCAGTTCCGCATCGAGGGCGATACCCGCAACGCGTTCTGCGATGTGGTGTTCCCCGCAAGCCAGGGTGTAGTCCAGTTGGGGGTCAACAACTCTGCTATAGCGGATGGGCCGTTGGACGACCCGTGCGCGTACCTCCAACGTGCGGGGGCCGTGCTCGTCCCGGCGTTCCCGAAGTAGGCGGCAATGGCGGAATCGACGCCCTACAGCCAACTCCTCGCGCAGGCCCGCGGCGGGGAGGTCTACTTGAACAACGAAGCCGCCGCGTACCACATGTACAAGGCGTGCGATCAGCGCCTGACTGACCTCCAGGGAATGGTTGATTTCTCGAGGCGAACCCAAAACGTCACCGGATTCGGCGATTTCGATATGGCTCGCACACTCGAAGCAAAGTTTCGCGCCCAGGCCATCGGCGACCCGAACTCGCTGTATGAGGTCCTCATAAAGGACATCGAAGCCGTGAAACAACTCCGCGAAGTCTTCTCCATCTCCTTCACCCGCCTCACCGGCCAAGACATCGAAACCGCCAACGCCCTCGACTACACCGCAGGCCAGGTGTAACCCATGACCAACCCCACCTCACACCTCGCAGGCGTCGACTTCCTCTCCACCTGGAAGCGCCAGATCGGCGACCTGATCACCGGCAACGGTGAGGCCGAAGCTCCCGACGCCGCCGAGGTCCAGAACAAGTTCAACGACCAGCGCGCGACGGTCCGCCAGAATGCCAAAGATCTCGGTTTCGACGGTGAATACCGCCCGAAGGCGGTGAACGGCACCGATGAGTTCGACAAGCCGAATCTCGCCACTCTGCGGGCCAAGGTCGACCAGATCAATCTCGAGGCCGTGACGAACCTGGTCGACGCGTGGAAGGAGATAGCGACCCGCAACACCACCTCGCTGGACGAGTTCCGCAAGCAGATCACCCGCGGCATGTCTCCCGACGTCTGGTCCGGTGCGGCGGCGACCGCGGCCGCGCAAACCGTTGCGGCATATGACAACACCGGCAAGCGGGTCACCACAGCGGCGGCCCTCACCAGCAACAAACTCGACGAACTCCGCACCGGATTGGAGCCGACCAAGAATCTTGTGCCGTACCCGCCCGAGCACCGCAGCGGAGGCGACAATCTGCACAGTTTCCTGGCGGGCCGTGGCTGGCGCAATGACGATGTGGCGCAACGGAATGCGAAGGCCGAGGCCGTTCGGGTACTCGAGTCCGTCTACGCCCCGGTGGTCCACGAATCCGACACCGACGTTCCGGTCATCCCCATCCCGAAGGCCATCGACAACAGCGGCGACCCCGGAAATCCGGGCGGCACAAGGCAACCCGATTCAGGCAACCCGTCGTCCGGCACGCCCGATACGACGCAGCCGTCGTCGGCGGACCCCGGAACCACCCCGGAGCCTACTGACGAAACACCCGACACAGCGACTGACGACGACTCGCCCGACACCGCGACGTCAGACGACGACTCGTCGTCCCCCGAATCGACGAACCCGCAATCGACGAACCCGCAATCGACCGACCCCACGGCGACAACACCTTCCGGCGTCAACCCCGCCGGCGCCGGGAGCCCGTCCGGAAGTCCGGGCGGCGGGGGAAGTCCCGGCGGTGGCTCCCCCGGCGCGGGCGCTCTGTCCCCCGGCGGAGCGGTCTCCGGCTCACCCTCGACCGCGGGCAACCCGTCGGGCGTGGCGCGGGTGGGTGGTTCGTCCGCGGGCGCGGCAGGTCGCGCCGGGATGCCGGGCATGATGTCGCCCGGCGCGAGGGGTGGGGGCAAGGACGACGAGTCCACGAAAGGCATTCCCGACTATCTCGTCACGCAGGAACACGGTGACGAACTCACCGGCCTGGACGACATGCCCAAATCGGTCCCGCCCGTCATCGGCGCGGATTAGTCGTTGGTTTTCTGATGGAGCAGAGTAGATCTTCCGTGCACACCTGGCATCTCACCGCATTAGAGTTCCGCACGCTGTGGGAAGCGACGGGCCGCGACGTCCTCCCGTACCCCCTGCACCATCGCCACACGACCGATTTCCGCGCTGATACCGATCGGCTCCGCCGCAAGGCCGCCGAGTCACTGCAAGCCCAGTTCGACACCAATCTCGACTACGCCGTCGCGGCTCTGCTGGCCCCGCACGCACGCGTCGAGGTCGCCGGATCCTGCCGTGGCACAAGAACTATCCGCGCATACGGCGGCACCCGCGACAACTACGCCGCGCTGGCCGTCCAAGCCCCCGGCGACGAGGAGAACGCAGGCGATATCACCCTCCGCCTCCTCGCCACCGAAACACTCGCCGCCGCAGTTCTTTCCACGCTTCCCCAGGTCGCCCCCGGAAACGGCCGCGAAATCAGAGTCACCGCAGCAGAACTCGCGGCCCCCCGCCCGCACGTCCGCGACCCGTGGAACCCCACCCCACGGGAACAACTCGAAACCTTCCTCGCCAAACCCACCGACACCCTCACCCACATCGGCGTCTATGCCCACGGCAGCGTCGACAACCGCCACACCGAAGGCCGCGACGACTTCCAGCTCCACGACCTCACCAACGACGGCCGCTACGTCTTCTACGGCGAAACCACCTTCATCGCCAAACCCACCACCCCCACCCGCCTCCAGGCCACCCTCACCTCGATCCTCACCACCACCGCCACCAAGGCCCGTGCAGGCGCCTACCGCCCCCACTGACCACAGCGGTGTTCAGCTCGCCAGAGCCGACAGCTCACCGGCCTCGCCACCCATCAGCCGCCTGGCCCGCACCAAATGATCTGCGGCCGCGATGATTCGGTCGTAGTAAGTGGTGGTGTCCGGGATCCCGTAATGCTCGGCGAACCATCGAGCGACTTCGGTCCACGAGTACAGGGAATAGCCGTCGCCGCTCATCGGTGTGGGGAAGCCCCCTGGGCCGCGGTCCCCGTTGGCAAGTCGGCGGACCGCCTCGTAGGTCCGTGCGGTTCTCGCCGCGATAGTCTTCAGGGTGACCAGGTTCTCGGTTCGCACACCAACGACGGCAAATCCGGCCGCCTCGGTCTGCCCGACGGCACTGATGATGGCGGACGCCAACGAGTCGGCATCGCGATGTACATGCAGGACCGGGGTCGTGCGTGGTCCGAACTCCGGCGTCGAGTCGTCGAGCCCCGCTTCATACAGCGAGTCGAGCTCCTTGTCAGTCGGTGTGTGATCGAGCACCAGCGTGAACTCGTGGTGACTCATCGCGACTCCTTCGTATCGGTGTGCTGCCGCGCGAACCGTCGAATCGCATCGGCATTGTCCTCGGGTACACGTGGGGTCGACCAGATGGCGATTGTGTCACCGGTCGCCCGGTGGCGAACGACACCCCACCGGTGTCCACGGTGCATTTCCTCGACCTCGAAGTGGCCGAGGTCGAGCTCAGCGAGTGCCGCATTGATTGCCTTCTTCGGGTGCCGCCCCCTGCTGACCATGTGGTGTGACTATACACCAGTGCTGGTGTGTAGTCACACCGGCTGGGTGGCCCTCGGCTGCGCTACTCGAACCGTCACCTTCTTGCAGTCAGGCGCGATCGGCTCCGGCGCCCGTCGAGTGTGGTGAGGAGCCCCCAGCGATTCCGGGTAGTGGGATCGGGCGGCCATCTCGGCGGGCACGCCCGACCTCCAGAACCGCCATTGTGAGAGTTCTGTCCCAGCCGTCAGCATGTGCCATGGTTCCGAATCCGTTGTTCACCACCAGCGCATCTGAGGAGACCACTGTCAGAACGTCGCGGAGGAACTCGACTGTCGACGCCCAGACGGCTTCTCGATCGGAGCTCACCTCGAAATCGCAGTACAAAACTTGCCCGGCATGGCCGACAGTACCTGGATGAGAGTCCACTGCGACGGCTTCGTCGGCCGTGGCCAGGAGTGGGCACCACCGGCGGTCCCACCACACCATGCGCGCCGCGCCCTGGGCTGACCCGTCTAGTCTCGCGTATGGTACGCCGGGGCCGAAGGACTCCGCTTCGCTGGCGCGGGCGTCGCATAGTTCTCCAGCCGACTGGGGACTCTCCAAGCACATCCCCAAGATGTCTCTGCCGCCGAGAACCGACCACAACGCGATCGCTTCTGCCGGAGCTGGAACACCTGTCAGCTCTTCATATCGGGTAGCGGCATGGTTCTCGCGCCGCCGAGGAAGCTCGAAACCTCTGTCGGCGAGTGCTTCCCGGATTCGATGCGCCGAGACCGCTACGTCGCCCATCGGTCGCGTATCCTCGTCTTTCGCATTGATCAAAGATCCTGTGGGCGAAGTATTTCCACGAGTTCAGCAGGTTCGAGACCGCTGAAGACCTGATTTGCCCACTTGATTGCTTCGTCGATATCGTATGAATATTCGATCCGGAACTTTCCGGATCGCGCTACAGTGCATTTTATTCCCATGCACTCCTCACCCTGTGCGGTGAGCAACTTGTCTGTAGACATCTGTACACGGCGGTCCACCTCAACGTGGTCGAACAGGCTGACAACGGCTCCTTCGTCCGCACGGTAGGCGACGACAATCCAGGTGCCGACTCCCTGTACAGCCTGGACCCTCGTCGATACCGCGTACGTCCAGTCCGGATATCCGAGCGTGGCAGCTTCCCCGGTAGCAACCACCAGCTCTGTGGTGACTTCGGCCTCATCGATGTCTGTCATGAATCCTCCTGGTCTGATCGGAACTGTTACTCGCGATAGTTTTTGAAGTCGGCGGATTCGATTCCGTAAGCCTTACGTGCGAACGTATTTCCGCCATCTTGATGCCAGTATCAGACTCGGCTTGGGGGCCGATCATCATTGCGCGGACAACGAGCCGTGTCCATCCTTCGGAGAGAGTCTCGAGGATATCTCTGGTGATATCTGCAAGCTTTTCCTGCTGTTTTACCGGGCTGAGCGGTGGCCAATTGGCCATTGTTGAATTTCCTCCTCGTATCCTCCGGCTAGGAGAACCCAAGTGAATCTTCTTGTGCTCGATCAATCTTGTGCTGCAGCCATTTTGGTGTATGTGCCGAAGCTCGAGGGTAGCGTTGCTGGTCTAGGAGATATATGCCATTGACTAGACGTGGGAAGAAATCTGGTTCGCCATCGTAATCGAACTCGAGGGTCACGTCTCCTGAGTTGTCCAGGGTGTATACGGCGGTGAACCAGGTGCCGGTCCCGGGCACGTACATTCTCGTGCGCAGTGCGGTGAAAACGGCGAATATCTCTGGCTCACGCCAGTTTGTGAGTGGCCTGGGTGGGCACTTCTTGGCTGCGATTGCCTTCCTGCCCTCTTCCTGTGTGGCGAAGCTCAGCAGGGACTTGTTCGGCTCGTAGTCCGTCGCTTCGCCCCCGGCGGAAATCCACTGAAATTGCCTGGATGCGGAGGTGTCGACCTCACTGAACGAGTATCTGATCTTCGACCAGCCGTTCGGAGCGGCGCCGCGCAGACGTTCGCCGACAGCGACCAGCTGGTCGACCGTCGTCTTGTCGAATTCTGCACCCTCGATGGCTATGGCTGGGAGCGCTGAGGGCGCGGCAGGTGGCGGATTGAGCGGGACTCGTTCGGGGACTGTCAGATCTTGGTGACCGATGAGATTCGTCCCGGGTCGGATCCGCGTGGGGCGGTCCACCTTGCGTCGTGGCAGCCGAGATCCATCAGGCCGCGGTTGAACGAACCAGTCCGGAGGTGTTCGCGCAGCGGACAGTTGGGTCCTCAGCCAATCCGGGACGAACTCGATGTCGCGAGGAAAAAAGTCGAAGTCGTCAGCGTATGACTCAGCTGCGAGTGCTGGGTCGAAAGGGGCGTCGTCGTAGTCGAACAGCAGCTGCCAGCGATCGTCGCTGTGCACAGTGTAGTGCACCGAGAACCAAACTCCGAATGGTGCCATATTCATACGGGGCCGAAGGTCTCCCAACATTTCGAGCGCTTCCAGGCTCGGATCAAATTCCCTTCTGGAGCCATCATTCAGAACGGCAGTTGCGTCATAGCCGTAGTTACCGATCAATGTCCTCGCGCGAAAGGATATCTGGACCCAGTCATCAGGCGCGTCCTCTGTGACTATCTCGTACAGCTCTTCGTGAAGGTCCTCGGCGAAGGACTCTCGCCAAGCCGACACGGCTGCTGGGTCGCGTGGGTCTGGTCGACCAGGTATCGTCACGGATCTACCTTTCATCCGGCATCAGTACAATCGAATTCGCCATAGAAACCGAATCAGTTTTGGTTTCCGGCCTCGATCAATGCATCGGCTAGCCATGCCGGAATATGTGCAGGATCACGTGGAAATGCTCTCAGGTCTGACTCAAACACTCGGTTCGGCAGCGGAGAACCCAGATGTGGGGGTGACTCATAGTCGAACGAAGCATCGTATTCACCACTGTCCGTCACGGTGAGCGTCATGGTGAACCAGGTACCCTTCCCGGCCTCGTACATGCCGATCCGGAGCGCGGCGACACGTTCTGCTTGAGATGGCATGGCGAGAAATCGAGACTTGTCCACGGTGCCGTCCGTGCCGACAACTTCGTAGCTATGCCGATATGACTCGATCGTAGCCTCCATCACCAGACGCAGTTGTTTCCACTCAGGCGGTGCAGCCGAGACCATATCCACCCCGATCGAGCGCATGATCGTAGCTCTCTCCAACGGGGGCATCGATACGTACTGCACTGTTCACTCCTGAAATGGTGGCATATTCGGATAGCTGTGTGCTCCGAGCTGCCGGAGCACGCCGTCTATGTGTATGGTGGGTTGTATTGATATCGGTGTAAGGTCCGTTCGAGAAGGATTGTACGTCAGCTCGATTGTCAGGTGGATCACGGGTGGCGGAACTCTGGAGAGTTCGTTTCCGATCGCTATTTCGAGTGCACGCCAGTTATCCATGGCGGTTCGGCCTTCGCCGATCAGCCTGTTGAGATTACTCAATTCTGGAACCATGTTTATTTCCTCGCCGGGACCGTCGAATTGAGTAGCGAAGAGATGCCCGCCGTCGAAATTGACCAATTGGTATAGGGCCACCTCCTGCGGAGTGGGCTCCCGATCGTAGAGTTCCTTGAATGCGTCGATAGCTTCCTGGTTGATCTGTTCGATCTCGGCTTCTCCGATATTGCCGACATCGGCTTGTCGAGGTCCTCGTCTGGAGTCGAGGGAGTCAACCAGTTCGAGTCGTCCTCTTGCCTGTACCACTCGCCCGTGCTCGTCGGTGGTGTACGTGAACCGGCCACCGTCGACGGTGTACGTGCAGTTGGGCAATGGCATCCGGAGGTCCGGATTGAAGCCCTCTAGCTCTGCATCACCCGAATCTGTGTAAACCTCGGTGATATCGCCGTTTTCATCGGTGATGAACAATCCGCGATCTCGACCTTTTCGATCGGTTACCCGGTATGCGGTGTTCGGGCTGAGCCGTTCAGGCGCGGGCGGGTTGGCGAATGTGCCACCACGCTTCCGGCCGAATGGCCTCGATTTGGCAGGTGATCGGCGATCCGGTGGGCGGATGTGTTCGATTGGTCGATCGCCCGCAAGCGCGGTGTAGTCGTTGGGTGGATTGCGATCGGACCGATGGAAGACACTTCGGTCGACTGCAGTCTCGGGTGTCAAAGCCGTCGGCGTTGTCCCAGGCGCGTGCGAGTTGGGCCCCTCCGGCTTGGAGGTGCCGTCGGGCCGGTGCGTTTGCCATTGTCCATCCGGCGGCATTGTCGGACTTCGCGTGCCGTCTGGATTCACCGTTCCGCTGGCACTGAAGACATTTCCGTTGCTGTCGGTCCACGCTGCTTGGGTCGGCGCGAGTACTTCGACGCCCAGGTGCTGGGCCAGGCGGTCGGCGAAGCCGTTGGAGGAGGCGTCGCAGCCGATTAGGCGGATGGGGGTTACGCCGTCCCAGCCGGAGCGGCGGAGGAGGTCGCCGTATTGCTCGGGGGTGAGGGTGTGGGGGCCGATTCGGGCTTGGCCGTCGGGGGTGATGTGGGTGTCGGCGGTGAAGCGGGTGGGGTCGGTGGGGACTCGGTGGGGGAGGTCGCCCATGGTGGGGTCGCCGCGGTGGTGGGAGACGCCTGCGGGGGTGTTTTCGGCGAACTGGTTGTGGATGGCGTCGAGGTCGACCGTGGTGTCGGTGTCGGTGTCGGTCTCGGGCCTGGGAGTGGAGTCGGTGGGGGGTGGGGTGGAATCGGTGTGTTGGTCTGCCCAGGACGGGGTGGTGGACCTGGCTAGGTCGGCTCGGGAGATGTCGGCGCCGAGTTGTCTGATGTCGTCGGGGGTCAGAGTTGGGGTCGAGCTCGGTGGTAGGCCGAGGTTGGTGCGGACCGTGTTGGCCAGGTCGGTGAGGGTTGGGTCGGTGTCGGCGTCGATGGTGAGGTCGGCGGTGGTCGGGTCGGTGGTGGGGACGACGTCGACCATGAGCCAGTCGCCGAGGGGGAATTGGCTGCCTTGGTTGAAGGTGTGGTCGGTGGCCAGTTGGGTGCGGTCGGTGATGGTGGCGACGGTGTCGGGTGATGTTGTGGGGGAGCTGGTTACGGCTGCTGTAACGCGGACTACGCGGACCGGTGCGCCGAGGGCGTTCGGGTAGCTGGCGCTCAGGTAGGGGCGGCCGGTGGTGGGGTTTACCTGTAGGGCTTGGTTGTTTTCTGGAGAGAGCGGGCGTAGGGATTCGCGGGCCTGGCGGGCGCGGTTGGCGTTCTCCAGTTGTTGCGGGGTGAGATCGGTGTTGTGGGTCGGCCGGGTGTCGGTCGGGGTTGTGGGGTCGGTAGGCCGGGCCGGGTTTGTTGCGGGGTTGGATTCTGACGGGGTCGTCGAAGTGGCTGCAGGCGAATTGGTGTCGATGCGTGCAGGCGAGGCTGATCGTTCCGGCTCGGTATCGGCAGTGCCGCTCCCCGGCCGGGAAGTGGCTGGAGTAGGCGTCGTTGCCGGAGTTGATGTCGGTGTGGGGGTGGGGCTTGGCGTGTCTCGTGGCGGTGCACTCGACTGGTTGCCTGTGGACAACTGTGGAGTATTCGTCGTTGCCGGCTGATTCGTCGGCGGCGTGACCGGAGTGGTGCCGATCGGCGGGGTCGATCCAGGGAACGTGGAGGCGGGGTTGGAAGGTATTGCGGCAGTGGACGGCGGGGGCGTCGTCGTTGTCGGTGCGGTGGGTGTCGTGGCTGTCGGGGACGGAGCAGTTGTTGTCGCGGCCGCGGTGGTGTCTGTGTCGGTCGACTGGTTCTGACGGCTGGGGTCGGCTGGCGTCGGCGTCGTCGGCGTTACGGCCGCAGTCGACGGGTTGCCGGATTGCGGAGTCGTTCCGGGCACCGTGGTCGACGGGTTGGTGCTGGGGTTCGGGGTGGTGGAGGCCGGTTCGGCCGTGTTCGTCGGCTGGTTGACGGGCGCAGTAGATGTGGGGTTGGACGGCGGAGTCGAATTCGGCTGGGCTGGGGATGAATCAGTCGGCGTGGTGGGCGCGGTCGGCTGCGTGGTCGACGGGGTGTCGGCTGGCGGAAGGTCCGGTGATGACGGGCTGGGGGAAGGTGCAGCCGGTGTGCTGGGCTGACCGGTTGAAGTGGGAGAGGGGGATTCGGCTGGTGTCGCGGGGCTGGCAGGCGTGCTGGGGTTGCCGCTGCTGGGGGTCGAGGTAGGCGCGGTCGAGTCGCCATCATTCGGCGCGGCAGGTGCGGTGTTTCCGGCATCGTTGGGCGCGGGCGACGCGGTGTTTCCGGCATCGTTGGGCGCGGGCGACGCGGTGTTTCCGCCATCGTTGGGCGCGGGCGACGCGGTATTTCCGCCATCGTTCGGCGCGGGCGACGCGGTATTTCCGCCATCGCTCGGCGTGGGAGGCGCGGCATTTCCGTTGTCGCTCGGTGTGGAGGGGGCCCCGGGGTTACTCGGGTTTGTAGGAGTGGTGTCGCCCTGCGGCGACCGTCCAGGACTCGATTCGGCTGGCGTGGCGGGTGAATCGGTGTTCGGTGCGGGGGTCGAATCGGCAGGCGAGGCGGGGGTGCCAGGCTGTGTTCCACTGGGCTCGCTCGGGGAGTTCGGCGTGCCGCTCGGGTTGTCCGGTGCACCGGAATCAGACGGCGAACTCGGAGCCCCGTCGCTGGGTGTGTTGGGGCTGTCGGCTGGGCCGTCATTCGACGGAGTGCCGCTGGCTGGATCGCCGCTTTGTCCCGTCCCGGCGGGATTGGTCGAGGGCGATCCCTCACCCGGTGACGAGGGCGTTCCCGCCCCATCGGCCTGAGTTCCGTTGCCCTCCGCCGCCGACGGCGTCCCTGCTCCGGTCGACGCGGGAGAGGTGGCTCCCGGATCACCCGTCGACGCGGGTGAAGTCGGCTCCGGTGCCGAATCGCCCGGCTCACCAGTGCCCGCAGGTGTCGTGGGCGCGTCGGTATCGCCGGGCACATCATCGCCCAATTCGGGCACAGTCGGCGCGGGCGAGTTCCCGTTTCCACCACTGGATTCCAGCGCGCTCTGCACACCACCGGCACCCGCGCTGGTGAACGTGTCCACCCCGATATCGAGGTTGAAATCCTGCCCCATGAACAGGGATGCCGCTCCGGCGGAGGCGACCTGGGCGGACAGGTCGGCGCCGAGTTCGGTGGCCGCACCGGTCGCGGTCTTCGCGGCGAGCTTGCCCAGCCCGGACGTGATGCCGTCGCCGACACCGTCGAGCTTGCTGCCGAGGCTGCCGCCGACAGCGCCGCCGACAGCGCCGCCGAATGTCGCCAATCCCAGGTCGGACCAGCCGAATTCGTCCATCGAACGGTCGCCGTTGGCGACCTGGATGGTGCGCGCGATGCCGTCGATCCCGCCTTCTTCGAGCGCTTCGAACGCCGCTCCGCGCAGTGCCGCTCGGGCCGCCGCCTTGGCGATGCCGCGGGCGATCATCCGGGTGAGCAGTGATTTCATCGCGATGCGCACCGCGACCTGCGCCGCGATCCGCGCGGCTACACCGGCGGCGGCACCGATGCCGGTCCACGAGGTCGCCAGTGCGACACCGATTTCCACGGCGGCCACGATCATCGTGCCGATGATGACCATCTTGGTGTGCTCGATGTCGTTGGCGCCGTCGTCGAGGAGTTCGGCCTGCTTCTCACACCATTTGCGGATCGCGGTGAACGCGGCCTCGTCACCGGCGAGGAGTTTGTCGCGGTAGGCGGCGAGCGCGTTGTGCGTCTCGCCCTCGGACAACGCGGTCAGCGCGGAGTTGAGCGCCTTGGCCGCCTCGTCGTCGACGCTGTTGAGGGTTTGCGCCATGCTGGTCCACGCGTCGGCGGCTCGCCGCATGGCGGTTTCGTCGCCTTCGGGCCAATCACCGGCGCCGAGAATGTATTTCGCTACCCATTGCAGCGAATCGGGGATTTCGATTCCCACGCGGTCAGGTGCCGGTCTGGTTCAGCTGGGCCGCCGTCGCCGTGTCCTGCTCGGACAACTTGGTGGCGATGGTGACCATGTTCGTCCCGAGCTGAGTCATCGATTTCGCCAGATTGGTGACCGATGTCTTGCCCTTTTCCACACCCGGCGTGTAGTTCTGGGCGAACGCCTGCCCGATCTCGTCACCGCCCCAGCACTCGCCTTCGGCGGCGAGGGCGGCCGCCAGCTTGTCGACCGCGGTGGTGATGGTCGATGCGACAGCGTCGAACGAGGGTTGCGTGCTGCGTAGCGCAGCGGGATCAGCGTTGATCGAACTCACGGCAGCAGTCCCCGGAAAGGCTTCGGCGCCAACGAATCCGACGCCGGTCCCCTCTCGGTACGCGCCACGTCGTTCTCAGCCCACACCGCCGTGGGCAGCTCGTCGATCATCGAAAGTCCCACTCTCGGCACCAATGCTGTCGAGATATTGGACGTTTCGAATCAGACCGCGGATCCCGATTGTGCGCTATGTCTCGATAGTCGATCGCTCGCTATCAGTGCCCCATCTGCACGTCGATGCTCTTGGTTCGCGCCAGCTCGTCGAAGGTCAGGGTGGCCGTGAAACCTGGTCCGGTGACGGTGGATTGGGTGTAGTCGGCGGACCAGGTGATGGTGAGGCCGCGGTGGTTGGCGTAGGCGTGCAGGGCTCGGCGGTGGTCGTTGAGGGGGAATTCGGTGAGGCCCTGCTGGAGGACTCGGGTGATGCGCGGTGCCGCGGGTGCGGGGAGCTGGAAGAGCGGGTGTTCGATGAGGAATGCGGCGCGGGTGCCGCCGCCCACGGGGCCGTTGTAGGCGGTCCAGGCACCGGAGATCGCTTTGCAGGCGTCCATGAAGGTGTTCACCGCGCCCTCGGCCTGGGTTGGGGTGCCGGGTAGGGCGGCGAAGGGGACTTCCACGTTCGCGAGTTCGCTGATGCGGTGGTGGATTCCGAAGTCGCGGGCCGATTGGGCCAGGCCGGTGACGGTCTCCGGGTAGCCGGCCGGATTGCCCCACGACCACAGCCAGGATTGCGGACCGGGGGCGGCCGAGCCGAGCAGGTGGACGGCCGAGCATTCGATCGGCTGCTCACCGGTGAAGGTGAACCGGCCCGCACGCAGGTCGACGCTCCACGGGCGATCCCCCACCACGTCCATCAGATGCAGTTGATGCTCGAACGAGAACAGGGCCGCATCGTCCAACAGGTTCGCCAGTGTCACTCCAGACATGGTGGCGAGGGTACCGAGATAAACGGCGAATCAGATTGCGAGGACGGTCTTTCCGCGGGCGCTGCCGGCGCCGAGGACGGCGGGGGCGGCTTCCATGGGGACTGTTGCTTCGACCGGTACCACTACATCGCCGGAGGCGACTCGGGTGAGCAGGCGGGTCAGTTCTGGTCCGCGGCCCTTGGATTCGAAGTTGCCACCGGTGATGTCGTGCTCGTGCAACGAGTTTTCGTCGGCGGCCCAGGTGGTGGAGTAGGCGCGGCCGCCGCGGCGGACGAGGGTGGCGTGGGAGGCGAAATCGGCGGGGCCGCTGATCAGGTCGAAGAGGACGTCGATGCCGTCGGGGTGGGTGAAGCGGACGGCGCCGGTGACGCTGGAGTCGCGGCTGGTGGCCGGGTCGGGGTCGACGACGTCGGGGTCGGCGGGGCGGGTTTTGGTGTAGTCGATCGTTTCGGTGGCGCCGAGGCGGGCGACCTGGTCGGCGGCGTCGCCGCGGGCGGTGGCGATGACGTGGCCGCCCGCCATATTGGCCAGCTGGACCAGGAAGGATCCGACGCCGCCGGTCGCGCCGACGATCAGCACCGTCTGGCCGGGCCGGATCTGGGCGGCGTCGACGAGGTCCTGGGCGGTGACGCCGGCGACGGGGAGCGCGGCCGCGGCCACCGAGGTGACGCCGTCGGGGATCGGGACCAGGGTCGCGTCCTCGGGCAGGGTCGCGTACTGGGCCCAGCTGCCGTGGCCGGCCGGCGCGGTGAGGAACTTGCCGACCACCCGGTCACCGACGGCGAACGCGCGCACGCCAGGCCCGATCGCCGAGATCGTGCCCGCGCCGTCCACGCCGAGGATCATCGGGAAATCGGTGGGCATCTTGCCCTCGAGGATGCCGTCGGCCATCTTCAGGTCGAACGGGTTGACCCCCGCCGCGTCCAGCGCGACCTGCACCTCACCTGGTCCCGGCTCCGGCACCGGCACGTCGGCCAATTCAGGGGTGGCGCCGAACTTCTGAACCACGATCGCGCGCATATGTCTCCTGTGTCGGTGGAGCCGGGTGGTCGTCGAGCGCGCCGCGAAACGGGTTGCGGCAGATCGAGCATCTCGTTGCGCAATCTTAGGTGGGCAGGGCTGCGACGTGCGGTGATTGATCGTCTTCGGTGGTGTCGCGGCGTAGCGTGAACACCGATTCCGGCGTCCATCGGGAAAAGTTGGAGTTGAGCGGAACAGACTCAACTTTGTGCGCGTTGAACCAGTCGATACCGGACACACCCAAGGAGATCTGTGGACTCGTTCAATCCCACCACCAAGACACAGGCGGCGCTGACCGCCGCCCTTCAGGCCGCCTCGGCGGCAGGCAATCCGGAGATCCGTCCGGCGCATTTGCTGGTGGCGTTGCTGGATCAGACCGATGGCATCGCCGCCCCGCTGTTGAAGGCCATCGGAGTCGACCCGGCGACAGTCGAGCGCGAGGCGGGCGACATCGTCGACCGGCTGCCGCGCGCGACCGGGGCGACCACGACACCGCAGCTGGGCCGCGAGGCGCTGGCCGCGCTCACCGCCGCGCAGCGGCTAGCCACCGAGCTCGGCGACGAGTACGTCTCGACCGAGAATCTGCTGGTCGGGCTCGCCGACGGTGACTCCGAGATCGCCAAGTTGCTGCGCAGGCACGGCGCGAGCCCGGAGACGATGCGCGATGCCTTCGCCACGGTGCGCGGCAGCGCGCGGGTCACCAGCCCGGAGCCGGAAGCCACCTACCAGGCGCTGGAGAAGTACTCCACCGACCTCACCGAGTTCGCCCGCGCCGGCAAGCTCGACCCGGTGATCGGCCGCGACACCGAGATCCGCCGGGTCGTGCAGGTGCTCTCGCGTCGCACCAAGAACAACCCGGTGCTCATCGGCGAGCCCGGCGTCGGCAAGACCGCCATCGTCGAGGGTCTGGCGCGCCGCATCATCGAAGGCGACGTGCCGGAATCGTTGCGCGACAAGAAGGTCATCTCGCTGGACCTGGGCGCGATGGTCGCCGGCGCGAAGTATCGCGGTGAGTTCGAGGAGCGGCTCAAGGCCGTGCTCGACGACATCAAGAACAGCGCGGGCGAGATCATCACCTTCATCGACGAGCTGCACACCATCGTCGGCGCGGGCGGCACCGGCGATTCCGCGATGGACGCGGGCAACATGATCAAGCCGCTGCTCGCCCGTGGTGAGTTGCGTCTGGTCGGCGCGACCACGCTCGACGAGTACCGCAAGTACATCGAGAAGGACGCCGCCCTGGAACGCCGGTTCCAGCAGGTCATCGTGGGTGAGCCGTCGGTGGCCGACACCATCGGCATCCTGCGCGGCATCAAGGAACGCTACGAGGTGCACCACGGCGTGCGGATCACCGATTCCGCGCTGGTGGCCGCCGCGACGCTGTCGGACCGCTACATCACCTCCCGGTTCCTGCCCGACAAGGCGATCGATCTGATCGACGAGTCGGCCTCGCGGCTGCGCATGGAAATCGACTCGCGGCCGGTCGAGATCGACGAGGTCGAGCGGGCAGTGCGCCGGCTCGAGATCGAAGAGGTCGCATTGGAGAAGGAAACCGACGAGGCCTCCAAGCAGCGGCTGGAGAAGCTGCGCTCCGAACTCGCCGATGACCGCGAGAAGCTCGGCCACCTCACCACCCGCTGGCAGAACGAGAAGAACGCGATCGACTCGGTGCGCGGACTGAAGGAACAGCTCGAAACGTTGCGCGGTGAGTCCGAGCGCGCCGAGCGCGACGGTGACCTGGGCAAGGCCGCCGAGCTGCGCTACGGCCGGATCCCCGCGCTGGAGAAGGAACTCGCCGCGGCCGAGCAGGTCACCGGTGCGGCGGCGGACGGCGACGTGATGCTGAACGAGGAGGTCACGCCCGACGACATCGCCGACGTGGTCTCCTCGTGGACCGGGGTGCCGGTCGGCCGGATGCTCGAAGGCGAGACCGCGAAGCTGCTGCGGATGGAGACCGAGGTTGCCGGACGTGTCGTCGGGCAGGAAGAGGCGGTGCGGGCCGTGTCGGACGCGGTGCGGCGAGCGCGGGCCGGGGTCGCCGACCCGAACCGGCCGACGGGGTCGTTCATGTTCGTCGGCCCGACCGGTGTCGGTAAGACGGAGCTGGCGAAGTCGCTGGCGGACTTCCTGTTCGCCGACGAACGCGCCATGGTCCGCATCGATATGAGCGAGTACAGCGAGAAGCACTCGGTGGCTCGCCTGGTCGGTGCTCCGCCCGGCTATATCGGCTACGACCAGGGCGGACAGCTCACCGAGGCGGTGCGAAGGCGTCCGTATTCGGTGGTGCTGTTCGACGAGATCGAGAAGGCGCACCCGGACGTCTTCGACATCCTGCTGCAGGTCCTCGACGAAGGCAGGCTGACCGACAGTCAGGGCCGCACGGTGGACTTCCGCAACACCATCCTCATCCTCACCTCCAACCTCGGTGCCGGTGGCGACAAGGACCAGGTGATGGAGGCGGTGCGCCGGGCGTTCAAGCCGGAGTTCCTCAACCGGCTCGACGACGTGGTGATGTTCCACGCGCTCGACGCCGAGCAGCTGGAATCGATCGTCGACATCAACCTGCGGCAGCTGCAGAAGCGGCTCGCGCAGCGGCGGCTGACGCTCGATGTCACCGACGAGGCCAAGAAGTGGCTGGCGGTGCGCGG
Source organism: Nocardia sp. NPDC060259 (assembly GCF_042728775.1). Lineage (NCBI taxonomy): Bacteria > Bacillati > Actinomycetota > Actinomycetes > Mycobacteriales > Nocardiaceae > Nocardia > Nocardia sp. NPDC060259. The sequence goes on along the minus strand of NZ_JBHXAY010000010.1, from coordinate 59,376 downwards.
CTACGACCCGGCCTACGGCGCGCGGCCGTTGCGCAGGCTGATCCAGCAGGCCATCGGCGACAGCCTGGCCAAGGAACTGCTCTCCGGCGCGGTCACCGACGGCGACACGGTGCGGGTGAGCGTAGACGACGCCACCGACAAGCTGGTCGTCGGACGCGAGGTTGTCCACAGCTCGTGAAATATCCACAGCGCGGTGCGTAGGGACCTCCCAACGCACCGCGCTGTCCTACGCTGGAGCTCATGACGAACCCGAACGATCCGTGGGGGCAACGCCCGGAGGATTCGCCGACCGAACGGCTGGGTTCGCCGGGCATGGATTCGACCAAGCCGTACGGCGGTGGCGGGTTCGACGAGTGGGGGCAGCCGTCGAACCCGACGCAGGCGCTGCCGCCGCACGACGCGCAATGGGGTGCCTACGAAAGTGGATATCCCGCGGCGCAACCACCACCGCACCAACCGCCCCCCGGCTACGACCAGGGTTATCCGGGCGCACCGCCGCCGGGTTACCCGCCCCGCCCGCAGGACGGTGACCAGGGCGAACCGCCGAGGCGGAACACCGGATTGTGGATCGCGCTCGGCCTCGGCGTCCTCGCGTTGATCGCGGTCGGCGGCGTGCTGGCCGGTCTGGTCGTCAGCGGCGGCGAGTCCGACGACACCACGGCGGCGGCGCCGACGACCACTCAATTCCTGGTGCCGCCGACCGGCAGACAGACGACTCCGGTCGTGCCGCCGACAACGAGCGGCCTGCCCGGGCTGCCCGGTCTCGGCGGTGGCGACGATCTCGGCGCGACGATGGGCAGCATCACCGCCAACACCGGCACCGAGATCACCATGAGCACCCTCGGCGGGTCGACGGTCCGGGTGCTGATCGACGATGCCACCCAGGTGATCTCGCTGACCAGCACGAAGGCGAGCGAGCTGCCCGTCGGCGACATGGTTATGGTGCAGGGCGACAAGAACCCAGACGGGTCGATCCACGCCAAGATCATCATCAGTACGGCGTTACCAAGCGGCCCCCGATGAGCGACCCGCGCGTCGAAAGCCCGGCACTGCCGGGCAATCACGGCGACGGCTGGATAGGCTAGGCGACGATGACGGCTATGTGGTTCGGGTTGGCGGCGATCGCACTCGTTGGTGCGGTCGTACTGCTCTATTTCGATCGGGTCCAGCGACAGCGGACCGGGCACGCGCGCCAGGTCTGGGCGAAGTCCCAGGGCTATACCTACGTCTCGGTCGAGCCGGCGCTCGCCTCGACGTGGCGTCGTGGCGCGCTGGCCAAGCTCGGCTATCTCTCCGCGGTCGACGTGGTCTCCGGCATCCGCAAGGGCGAGAAGTTCGTGCTCTTCGACCTGGAAGACGCGGCGACCCTGGTGGCGGTGCGCCGCCAGATCGGCTCCGAGATCGACGTCGACATGCGGCTCAAGACCGCGTCGCCGCCGAAGGACCACGATCTGGAACTGCTCGGCGCGATCGGCGACAGGGTCGTGTTCGCGACCGATCCCGAGATCGCAAGGCACGCGGTCGATCAGCGGATGGTCGGCTTCATCGAGTCGCTCTCGGACACCGTGCAGATGCTGTGGAGTGAGGGCAACTGGACTCTCGGCATGCTGCCCGTCGGCAGTGGTTCCAAGGACTGGGAGACCGCGATCGACGCGGTGCTTCGCCTGTCCGGTCTGCTGCATGTGCTGCCGCCGGTGGCCGAGCCGAGCGAATACACCCGTCCGCGCAGCAATGCCGACGAGCCGCTGGGCGCGGGCTTCCGCGACGAGTACGACGACGACCGCGAGCCCGCCGAATTCGGGCGTCCCGCCGCCGGTGACAACGACGAGCCAGGCCGCGCCCGCTTCCCGGGACCCGACGACGCCGATCCCGACGACCGCTACGGAGGCGACAAGCCGTACGGCAGCCGTGGCCCGGCCGCCCAAGCCCCCGAACCGGACGACTTCGGCCGTCGCGGACCCGCGGGCCGACCGCAGGCCTACACCGGCGACGACTACGACCCCGACCTCGACGATCCCGACTTCGAAGACCAGCCGGCCCCTGGCCGTCGTCCACTCGGTGAGCCGCCGAAGCGGCCGTCGCTGGCGGTCGTCCCGGAACCGCGTCCGCGCGCCGATGCTCCCGCATCGCGCGACGAGGACGCCGACTCGGGTCAGCCCGGCGGACCGTTCCACCCCGGTTTCCGTCCGTACCAGGGTCCCGTACCGAAGTGACCGACAGCCCGATTCGCCTGCCCGGCTCGCATCGCCCCGTCGCCATGATCACCGGACCGACGTCCGGCATCGGGCAGGGCTTCGCCCACCGCCTCGCCTCGCTCGGCTACGACCTGGTGCTCGTCGCCAGGAACGAGGAGCGTCTGCGCGCGCTCGCCGACGAGCTCGGCCGCCGCTACGCCACCTCCACCGAGGTGCTCGTCGCCGACCTCGCCGATGACGACGACCGCGCCCGTGTCGCCGATCGGGCAGCCAAGGGGCTGGAATTCCTGGTCAACAACGCGGGTTTCGCGCATTCGGGGGAGTTCTGGACCCTGGAGCCCGCGGAACTGCAGGCTCAGCTGGATGTCAACGTCACCTCGGTACTGCAGCTGACCAGGGCCGCGTTGCCCGCGATGATCGCCGCGGCCACCGGGTCGATCGTGAATGTGGCGAGCGTGGCCGGACTGATCCCGGGACGGGGGTCGACCTACTCGGCGTCCAAGGCCTACGTCGTATCCTTCTCGGAAGGGTTGGCGGGTGGATTGGCGGGCACCGGTGTCCGCATCCAGGCGCTGTGCCCCGGGTTCGTGCACACCGAGTTCCACGAGCGGGCGGGCATCGAGATGAGCTCGCTGCCCAAGCGGCTGTGGCTCGACGTCGACCAGGTCGTCGACGGGTGTCTGCACGACCTGGACGCGGGCCGGGTGATCAGCGTGCCGGGCGTGCAGTACAAGGTGCTCACCGCGGTGGCGGGCTTCGTCCCACGAACCCTGGTGGCCCGCATGAATCGCGGACTCTTCAACGCGCGCGGACGGACCTAGGGCATGAGCGTCGGGCCCGGACGCGGAGCGTAGCGTAACCATAGGCCCGGATCATGACCGAAAGGACACGCAAACGATGATCGACCAGGCACGTCAGGCGCTCACCGAGGCAGATCGCGACCAGCTGGCCGCGCTCGTGCGCGAGCTCGCGGTCGTGCACGGCAAGGTGACGTTGTCCTCGGGCAAGGAGGCCGACTACTACGTCGACCTGCGCCGCGCGACGCTGCATCACCAGGCCGGCCCGCTGATCGGTTCGCTGCTGCGCGAGCTGGTCGCCGACTGGGACTTCGACGCCGTCGGCGGGCTCACCATGGGCGCCGATCCGGTCGCGATGGCGGTGATGCACGCGGCGGGCCGCCCGATCGACGCGTTCGTGGTTCGCAAGGCGGCCAAGGCGCACGGCATGCAGCGTCAGATCGAGGGCCCCGACATCGTGGGCAAGCGTGTGCTGGTCGTCGAGGACACCACCACCACCGGCAATTCGCCGCTCACCGCGGTGCGCGCGCTGCGTGACGCGGGCGCGATCGTGGTCGGCGTCGCTACCGTTGTCGACCGGGAAACCGGTGCTGACCAGGTCATCGCCGCCGAGGGGCTGGAGTATCGATCCATCCTCGGTCTCGATGACCTTGCTCTGAGTTAGCCTGAACAACGGTAACCCTGGATGACGATGTGGTCGTCCGGAAAGTCTGAAGGACGTGTGAGTCACCTGTGGTGAGCATTGCAGTAAACAAGAGTCGTGACAACGTTGCGATGCTCGGGATCGGTGCGTACCGACCGCAGCGCATCGTCAGCAATGCCGAGGTGTGTGAACAACTCGACTCCACGCCCGAGTGGATCTTCGACCGCACGGGGATCCACAATCGCCGCTGGATCAGCGGTGACGAGACGATCCGGTCGATCGCGGTGGCCGCGGGTGACCGCGCGCTGAGGAACACCCCGATCGAGCGCACGAAGATCGGCGCCGTCGTCCTGTGCACGTCGAGCTGGCTCAAGCTCACCCCGCACGGTGCCCCGTCGGTGGCCTCCGATCTCGGCCTCAACGGTGTCGCCGCCTTCGACCTCACCTCCGGCTGCGGTGGCTTCGGCTATGGCCTCGGTGTCGCCGCCGACCTCATCCGGGCCGGTTCGTTCGACTACGTGCTGGTGATCGGCGCGGAGACGATGACCGTCGGCCTGGACAAGGCCGACCGCGGCACCGCGATGATCTTCGGTGACGGCGCGGGCGCTGTCGTCGTCGGTCCGGCCGAGGAGAACGGCATCTCCCCGACGGTGTGGGGCAGCGACGGCGAGAACGCCGAGGCCATCGCCCAGAACATCGACTTCCTCGCGTTCCAGAAGCGCGCCCAGGACATGCAGGGCACCGACCCCGAGGTCGAGCTGGTCGGCCAGATGGCGCTGCGGATGGAGGGCCCGAAGGTCTTCCGCTGGGCCGCGGTGACGCTGCCGCGCGCGCTGTCGGCGGCGCTGGACGCCTCCGGTGTGGCCAAGGAGGACATCGAGGTGTTCATCCCGCACCAGGCCAACGCGCGGATCAACGAGCTGATGAAGAAGAACCTCGGCCTGGCCGAGGGCATCCCGATGGCCAACGACATCGAGAACACCGGCAACACCTCGGCCGCCTCGATCCCGCTGGCGATGGAGGAGATGCTGGTCACCGGCAAGGCGAAGGGCGGTCAGCTGGCGCTGCTGCTCGGCTTCGGCGCCGGTCTGAGCTACGCGGGTCAGGTCGTCACCCTGCCGCCCGCGCCGCAGGAAGCGAGCTTCTGACGTGCGACCGCTGCGCGCCGGCTATCTCGCAGCGGCGGCGGTCACCGTCTTCGGTGCCGTCACCGGCCGCGACCGGCTCCAATGGCTGACCAAGCCGCTGCTGATGCCGCTGCTGGCGGCCGATACCGTCACCAGCGGCGTCGAGCTCGATCCGGCCGAGCGCCGGATCCTGCTCGGTTCGCTGGCCGCGGCCACCGTCGGTGACGTGCTGCTCATCGATCCCGACGACGACCGGCGCCTGATCGCGGGCGCGTCCTCGTTCGCGGTCATGCAGACCGGCTACTCGCTGCTGTGGTGGCGGCGTGGCGCCCGGCCCCGCGCCGCGATCGCCGCACCTCGCCTGGTGGCGTGGGCCGGTGCGGCCGGTCTGCTGCGCGCGAAGGCACCGGTCCTCGCGATCCCGCTCACCGCCTACGGCGCCACCCTCGGCACCGCGGCGACCCTGGCATCGGACCCCGCGCTGTCACCCGGCACGAAGAACATTGCGGGACTGAACATTCCGAATAGCGACCCACGAAGCCGATTAGGTCTCGGCGCGCTGCTGTTCACGGTCTCGGATGGCCTGATCGTGCTCCGCCGCCTCTTCGCCCGCGACGACCGCACCCGCCGAATCAGCGAGGGCGTCATCCTGGCGACCTACGCGGCCGCCCAGTACCTGCTCACGGACCCCGAGGTGGCCGCGCCAGCGCGTGGTGCCTGATACCCCTGTCACACAGCGCTTACCTGAGTGTTCATCGCGCGCAACACCCGCCGCGCACGCTTCGAAGATGACCGGGCAGGTGCAGTTCATCGAGGTGCACGGCTATCGCCGCGCGTTCCGGATGGCCGGGTCGGGGCCGCCGCTGCTGCTCATCCACGGGATCTCCGACAGCTCGGGCACCTGGGCGCCGGTGTTCGACGCGCTGGCCGAGCACTACACCGTGCTCGCGCCCGATCTGCTCGGCCATGGCGAATCGGACAAGCCGCGCGCGGATTACGCCGTGGCGGCCTACGCCAACGGGATGCGCGATCTGCTCAGCGTGCTCGGCATCGAGCGGGTCACCCTGGTGGGGCACTCGCTCGGTGGCGGCGTCGCGATGCAGTTCGCCTACCAGTTCCCCGAGCGGGTGGAACGGCTCGCGCTGGTCTGCCCGGCCGGAATGGGCGCGGGGGTGCACCCGGTGTTCCGGCTGGCGACGCTGCCCGGCGCCGGACCCGGCCTGCTGGCGTTGACCAGCTGGCCGGTGCGCACGTTCGTGCGGGCATCGATCCCGGTCGTGCACGGCCTCGGCGGGCTCGGTCTCGGGCCGGATGCCGACTATGTGCTGCGGCTCTACGGCCAGCTGTCCGACACCGCGGCGCGCAACGCGTTCCTGCGCACCATCCGCGCGGCCGCCGATCGGCGCGGCCAGTCCATCACCATGCTCGACCGCGGCTACCTGGCCGCGCATCTGCCGACGCTGATCGTCGGCGGCACCCGCGACACCGTCATCCCCTCCAGCCACGCCGAACGCGCGCACCGCGCCTTCCCCGGTTCCATGCTGGAAATCTTCGAGGGCGCAGGCCACTTCCCGCACCACTACGACCCGGACCGCTTCGTGAAACTGATCCGCGCGTTCATCGACAGCACCCAACCGGCCGTCTTCGATCCGCAGCGCTGGCAGCGGACCTTGCGCCGCGGCAAGCCGATCGTCGCCCTGCCCTCCCTGGACGCGGCCCCCGGCTGAGCGGACACAGTCACAGGACGAGGATGATTCGGTCCCGGTCCGTCGGGTCGACGCGGATCGGGATGGTTTGCCCGATGGCTATCCGTGGCTTGTCCACCGGCATCACGTCGACCACGATCTTGCCGTGGTAACTGTCGGACCCGGGCACCGTCAGCTCGACATCGAGTTCGGTGAGCTCACTGGAATGATCGGTGCGGGTCAGCGGCCGCACGCCGTTGATGCGCGCCCAGCCTTCCAGGCCGTGTTTGCGCAGCTGCCGGTCGGCTCTGGTCGGCATCGAGGCGATCGCCATGGCGATGCCCGCGGCGGCGCCGAAGAGCCCGACCATGATGAAGACCTGATAGGGCAGCGTCCCCGGCGGTGTGTGCGGCGCGAGCCAGCCGAGCCACACCGCGAGCGCGACAAGATACATCGCGACGACGCAGGTCAGCGCCTGAACAATGCGCGTGTGCTCCATACCGACAACCACCCGTGAGCCCTACGGTTCCAGGATAGGTCGCGTGTTCGTGTCGTCGGCGGCCTCGCGATCACGATTCGCGCAGGTGTACCCAGCCCCGGCCGGGTCGTCGGCCGGACCGGGCCCCACCTAGCATTCTCGGGGTGAACGAGTCAGTGCCATCGCCCGAGGTCGAGGTCGCGGGTCCGACCGAATGGGGCGAGCATCCGTACGGACTCGGACCGTGGGAGCAGGAATACGGCACCCCCGCCCCCACCGACGACCGCTACGACCCGCAGCTGCTTGCCGAGGGTGACCGGCGCAATGTCGTCGACGCGTACCGGTACTGGACCCGCGAGGCGATCGTCGCCGACATCGACGCCCGCCGCTTCCCCTTCCACGTCGCCATCGAGAACTTCGGCCACGACGCCAATATCGGCACCGTGGTCCGCACCGCCAACGCCTTCGCGGCGGCCGCCGTGCACATCGTCGGCAAACGGCGCTGGAACCGGCGCGGCGCCATGGTCACCGACCGCTACCAGCACCTGATGCACCACGCCGATCTGGCCGAACTGCGCGAGTACGCCGCAGGCGAGGGGCTGACCGTCGTCGCGGTCGACAATGTGCCCGGCGCGGTCCCGCTGGAGACAGCCCAGCTGCCGCGCGACTGCCTGCTGCTGTTCGGCCAGGAAGGCCCCGGTGTCAGCGAGGATGCGAAAGACGCTGCGGCGCTGACTGTTTCGATCGCCCAGTTCGGTTCGACCCGTAGTATCAACGCCGGTGTCGCCGCCGGCATCGCCATGCACGCCTGGATCCGCCAGCACGCCGACCTCTCGCTGGCCTGGTGACCGGTCGGTTCCTGACCGTCCTGATGTGTGTACCGGCCTGGTTGTGATCGAATCAGCTTCGAATCGGTAACAGAACGGGCGCGAAAACCGGGCGGCAACTGGCACCATGGTCCCATGACCTCGCGCAGCGGCCGGCGCCCACAGCCCACTGATCGCGCCGGATCCGTGCCGACTCCGGCGTTGTGGTCCGAGCGTGCCGACATGGCCGAGTCGGCGATCGTCTCGCGGCACCTGCGCATGCTGTGGGGTTGTCCCGGAACGGAATTGGGTGTCGTCGGCTGGCCTGCGACCCGGCGCGAGCGCGCGTTCGCCGGCTGGCACTACTGGTGGCAGGCGCACCTGCTCGATATCGCGGTCGACGCCGCCAACCGGGTGCCAACCCCCGCGCGCCGCAGGCGCATCGGCGCCATCGCCCGCGCCATCCGCATCCGCAATCTCACCGGCTGGACCAACCGCTACTACGACGACATGGCCTGGCTCGCGATCGCGCTGGAACGCGCCGAGCGCACCCAGGACCTGACCGAGGCCCGCCGCGGCCTGGTCGCGCTCGAGCAGCAGCTCTACGGCGCCTGGGCTCCCGAGACCGGCGGCGGCATCCCGTGGCGGCTCCGCTCCGACTTCTTCAACGCACCGGCCAACGGTCCGGCGGGCATCGCGCTGCTGCGCCTTGGCCGGGTCGAGCGCGCGCAGGAGATGGCCGACTGGCTCGACGCCACCCTGCGCGACCCCGAATCCGGCCTGACCCTCGACGGCATCCACCTGCCGTCGGGCGAGATCGAGCGTCCGGTGTTCAGCTACTGCCAGGGCGTTGTGCTCGGCCTGGAGACCGAACTGGCCGTGCAGACCGACGACGACCGGCACGCCGAGCGGGTCAGCAGGCTGCTGGCCGCGGTCGAGGAGAACATGACCACCCGGCTGGTGATCTCCGGCGGCGGCGGTGGGGACGGCGGCCTGTTCAACGGCATCCTCGCCCGCTACCTGGCGGTCGTCGCCCTGATGCTGCCCGGCGAAGGCAAGCAGCAGGAGGGTGATCGGCGCATCGCGGCGGCCATCGTGAAGGCCTCGGCCACCGCGGCCTGGGCCAACCGCCTCGAGGTGGAGGGCGAGCCGCTGTTCGGGCACGACTGGAGCAAGCCTGCCCGCTTACCCGGCGGCACGGCGGGTGCGGGCAAGTTCACCGCGGGCGGTTCGGTGACCGCCTCCGCCGTGCCGGAACGCGACCTGTCGGTGCAGCTGTCCGGCTGGATGCTGATGGAAGCCGCCTACCAGGTGACCGCCGCGGGGTTGTGACCCTCAGTGGTCGGCGTCGGCGGCCGCCCGATCCAGATCGAAGTCCTCGACCGGCTTGGCCATCTCCTGGCGGTAGTGCCGCAGGCCGAGGATCGTGCCGACGACCAGGCCGACGATCATGATGCCGATCACGGCAGGCATCAGCCAGGGCACCTGCTCGAGGAACTCGCCGGCGTAATAACCGATCAGCAGCAGCACCGGCGCCCAGATGATCGCGCCGAGGGTGCTGGCGACGGTGTAGCGGCGGTGATCCATCTTGGCAGCGCCCGCCACCATCGGGCACAGCGTGCGCACCCACGGAATCCAGCGCGCGATCAGCACGGCGAAGAAGCCGTGTTTCTCCAGCAGGGCGGTGACCTTCGCCAGATTCCTGGTGTTGATATAGCGGCCGTTCTTGCGCGCGACCAGGTGATGCCCGGTGCGCTGGCCGACGACATACCCCACCTGATTGCCCGCGATCGCGGCCAGCATGGTGCCCACCGACAACGCCCACACCTGGGCCTCGCCGTTGGCATGCGAGGCCATCACGATGCCGGCGGTGATGAGCATGGAGTCACCGGGCAGGAACAGCCCGATGATGAACGCGCACTCCAGGAAGACGAAGACCAGCACCACCGTCCAGACCACGGCGGGGCCTGCCGAGATCAGCGGATCGAAGCTGCCCAGAGCGTGAATCGACGGTACTGCGGTCACGTGATCAGTGCGCCTCGTTCGTCGAAGCTGCCAGCTCGGTGGCGGGCGCGGCCTCGGTGGGCGCGGCGCCGCGACGATCGAGGACCTTCTTACCGACCGTGATGATCGCGGGCAGGATCGAGACGAACACGATCAGCAGGAAGATCGCTTCCACATGGTCGCGAATGAACGGCACATTGCCGAGGAAGTAGCCGATGATCGTGACACCGCCGCCCCAGAGCACGGCGCCGACGATGTCGAACGCCACGTACTTGCGGTAGCTCATCTTCGACACACCCGCCAGCACCGGCATGAACGTGCGCACGATCGGCACGAACCTGGCCAGGATGATCGTCTTGGGGCCGTGCTTCTCGAAGAACTCGTGCGTCTCCACGATGTACTGCTTCTTGAAGAAGCGGCTGTCCTCCTTGCGGAAGATCGCGGGCCCGATCTTACGGCCGATCCAGTACGCGCACTGATCGCCCGCGAAGGCGGTGATGATGACCAGCGGCACGAGCACCCAGATGTTCGGGCTGCCCTGCGCGGCCAGCATGCCGCCGGTGAACAGCAGCGAGTCACCGGGCAGCAACGGGAAGAGCAGGCCGGTCTCGATGAAGACGATCGCCAGGATGGCGGGTAGAACCGCGTTCTTCAGCCAAGTCTCCTGGAGCAGATACAACGGGTCCAGCAACTGGGTCAACGCAAGGTTGTTCGTCACCGCATCGGATACCGCCAGCAAAGTCACGGCCCCCACAGTACCGGTCCGATCTGTGACATGAGTGTCCTGCGGTGTTCGCAGATGCGCGGGGAACAAGCCGGTGAACCCCGCGATCGCTTCCTAACTTAGGGTGTGGCCTGACAGAATTGGTTTTTCGCTTCCCCCACAGACGGAGGTCACTGCTGTGCCTATCGCGACTCCGGAGGTCTACGCCGAGATGCTCGGCCGGGCCAAGGCGCACTCGTTCGCATTCCCGGCTATCAACTGCACCTCGTCGGAGACGATCAACGCCGCGATCAAGGGCTTCGCGGAGGCGGGCAGCGACGGCATCATCCAGTTCTCGACCGGTGGCGCCGAGTTCGCCTCCGGTCTGGGCGTGAAGGACATGGTCACCGGCGCGGTGGCGCTGGCCGAGTTCGCGCACGTGGTCGCCGCCAAGTACGACGTGACCATCGCGCTGCACACCGACCACTGCCCCAAGGACAAGCTGGACACCTACGTGCGTCCGCTGCTCGCGATCTCGCAGGACCGTGTCAACGCGGGCCTGAACCCGCTGTTCCAGTCGCACATGTGGGACGGCTCGGCCATCCCGATCGACGAGAACCTCGAGATCGCCAAGGAGCTGCTCAAGCTCTCGAAGGCCGCCAACATCATCCTCGAGGTCGAGATCGGCGTCGTCGGCGGTGAAGAGGACGGTGTCGAGGCCGAGATCAACGACAAGCTCTACACCTCGCCCGAGGACTTCGAGAAGACCATCGACGCGCTCGGCGCGGGCGAGAACGGCAAGTACCTGCTGGCCGCCACCTTCGGCAACGTGCACGGTGTGTACAAGCCGGGCAACGTGGTGCTCAAGCCCGAGGTGCTGGCCGAGGGCCAGCGCGTCGCGGCGGCCAAGCTCGGCCTGTCGGCCGACGCGCAGCCGTTCGACTTCGTCTTCCACGGTGGTTCGGGCTCGCTGAAGTCCGAGATCGAGGACTCGCTGCGGTTCGGCGTCGTGAAGATGAACGTCGACACCGACACCCAGTACGCCTTCACCCGCCCGGTCGCCGGTCACATGTTCACCAACTACGACGGTGTGCTGAAGATCGACGGTGAGGTCGGCAACAAGAAGGTCTACGACCCGCGCAGCTACCTGAAGAAGGCCGAGACCTCGATGGCCGATCGCGTCGTCGAGGCCTGCAACGACCTCAATTCGGCCGGTCGTTCGGTGTCGGGTTCCTGATCGGTTTTTCGCAACAATCAAACGGGGCCCGAGCTCATGAGTCTTGATGTCCGTGTGCTCGGGCCCGTTCGACTGCTGGTCGGCGGTGAGCCGGTGGCGGTCGGCGGGCCCAAGCCGCGCGCTCTGCTTGCCGCGCTCACCGTCAACAGGCGGCGCGCGGTGTCTTCTGCCGTGCTGGCCGAGATGGTGTGGAACGAGGATCCGCCGGACTCCTACGCCGCCAGCCTGCAGGTGTTCGTCTCCAACATCCGCAAGGCGCTGCGCAACGCCGGTATCGACTCCGCGCAGGTCCTGCGGACCGAGGGCGCGGGCTACCGGCTCGAAATCCCGGACACCGCCTGCGATCTCGGCCGGTTCGAGAACGCCCGCGAGGCGGGTTCGCGCTGCCTCGAGGTGGGCGACCACCCCGGCGCGGCCAATCTGTTCGGTGTGGCGCTGCGCGAGTGGACCGGCCGGGCACTGTCCGACCTGGCCGGACTGCAGTTCGCCGACGGTTTCGCGACCGCGATGGACGAGGAGCGGCTGCTCGCCGTCTCCGCCCGTGTCGACGCCGAAATCGCCTGTGGGCGCGCCTCTTCGGTGATCGGTGAGCTGGTCTCGATGACCAACGAGCACCCGCTGCGCGAGCCGCTGTGGGGTCAGCTGATCACCGCTCTGTACCTGTCCGGCAGGCAGGCCGACGCGCTCGAGGCATGCAGGCGGGTGCGCGGCGTGCTGGCCGAGGAACTCGGCATCGACCCCGGCGCCGCGCTGATCGAGCTGGAACAGCGGGTGCTGCGGCAGGAACCGCTGAATCTGGTGGAGGTCAAGCGATCCGAGCAGCTCGCCGCCGCGATGACCGAGACGGTCACCGAGGTGCCGCGCTCGATCCGCAACGGCAACCTGCGCTTCGCCGACGGCCGCACCATCCCGATTCCGCACGGCGGCATCAGGATCGGGCGCATGACGGACAACGAGCTGGTGCTCGACGACCCGAAAGCCAGCCGCTACCACGCGCACATCATGCCGAGCCGCGCCGGACTGCTGATCAAGGACCTGCACTCGGCCAACGGTGTCTACGTGAACGAGGTGCCGATCGACAGTGGTGCGTTGCTGGCCGACGGTGATGTCATCCGGGTCGGCGCAACGGTTTTGACGTTTATCGCCGTTTCGTAGGCGCAGCACGAGCTACCCACAGATCTCGCAAGCACATGGGTAACTCGTGGGGGACGGGCTAACCCCGCTCCGCACGCACCGCCGACCCAAGGCGACACCTGCCCTGAGTCTGGCCAGAATTCGCGGGGAGGCGGTTAGGTGAGGCGGACGTCGGCGACGGCGCGGCCGAAGAGCTTGCGCCCCTCGGAGATTCCGCTCAGCAGGATCGTGGCGGCGCGGCGTTCGGGGTCGATCGACTTGATCTTGCCGGAGAACTCGATGATGCCCGCTTCGGCCGGGGGGACCGGGACGAAACCGGAGAAGCGGACGGCCAGCTTCTCGATCGCGGTGGGGTCGCCGAGCCAGTCGGTCAGGTACTGGGCGGCCAGGCCCATGGTCAGCAGGCCGTGGGCGACGACGGTCGGCAGGCCCGCCAGTTCGGCGGCGCGGTCGCTGAAGTGGATCGGGTTCGGGTCGCCGGAGACGCCGGCGTAGTTGGCCAGGTCGCCGCGGGTCACCCGGGCGATGCCGGCGGGCAGCTCGCCGCCCTTGACCAGGGAGTCGAACTCGGGGGTGGTGTTGACCGGGGCGAACTCGCGCGGCGCGGTAGCCGGTGCGGGGCCGGTGCGGCGGATCAGTGTGTCGGCGGTGTCGAGACCGGCGATGGTGGCCGGGCGCGGGTGCATGCTGATGTTCTCGACGGCATCGACGATGCCGGGGTCGACCTCGACGCCACGCCGGGCAACGATGGTGGTCGTGCCCTGCACGGCTGTCTCGCCGTCCTGATTGATCAGCTTGAAGCCGACGTTGATGAAGTCGTTGTCGCTGAACTGGCGGATCGACTCGATATCGATCTCGGTGCTGATCCGGTCGCCCGCCAGCATCGGCCGGTGGATCTCGAAGACCTGGTCGGTCTGCAGGACCTGGGACAGGTCGTACTCGGTGAGCACGGTGTCGAGCAGTGCCCTGGTGGCGCTCATCCCGATCACCGAGGCGAAGGTCGGCGGCGCGACGATGCCCTCATAGCCGAGCTTGCGCGCGTCGACTTCCTGGTGATGGGCGGGGTGCAGATTCTGCACGGCCCTGGCGAATTCTCGGATCTTCTCGCGGCCGACCTCGTAGTGATCGCGGAACCCGAATCGCTGGCCGACCAGCGACGCGTCCGGGACCACAGCTTCGATGTCCGGCTGCGACACTGTCTGTACCTTGCTCATGATCCGGAAAATGTTAGTCGAGAATCCAACCGGATGCCCAGTTATGTGTGACCCGTCATAGCAGGCAGGAATGCCCGCTACGACGGGTCGCGGCTGGGTTACGGGGTGCCGGCGGGGTCGCACACCTTCCAGTTGCCGTCGGTGCGCTGCAGGTCGAACGTGCGCGCGGTCCGCTTCGACGGGTCGGCGGAGGTGTACACCGTCGCCTCGGCCAGCGCGGTGTCGCCGGTGACGCGCACCGCATCCACGCTGTCGACGACCGGGATCGAACCACGCTCGGTCGAGAGCTGATGCACGCCGTTGAACTGCTCGGCGGTGATGCCCTGGTAGAACTCGTGCAGCTGACCGCACGTGCTCGACCGCAGGTCATCCAGGTCACCGCTGCGCAGTGCGTCAGCGTAGGCCCCGATCGCCGTACGGACCTGACCCTCGGGCGAGTTGTCGCCGGACATCAATGCCACGACGGTCGCGATCAGGGCGACCACCAGCACCGCGGCGCCGCCCGCGGCCAGCAGCCAGCGCTTCGAGCTCGCGGCGGCCTTCGGGTCCTCGGCCACCGCGACCGGTGGCGCGTCGAACCGCTGCGGCGGTGGGACCGGCCGCGGGCCGTCCTGCTGACCAGCCCACCCGGTCGAGGGCTGCTGACCCTGGCCGCCCGGTGACTGCTGGCCTCGGCCCGGTCCGTCCTGCTGGCCCGGCCGTCCGCCTGACGGCTGTTGGCCCTGCCGTGGGCCGTCCGGTGACTGCTGCCCTCGGCCCGGCCCGTCTTGCTGACCCGGCTGGCCGCCCGGCTGGCCCGGCCGCGGGCCGTCCGGCGGCGCGACCTGGCGCTTGCCCTCGGCCAGCTGCTGCGCGGGGCGCGTCGGCTGGATATCGGCGGGCGAGGGAGCCGACGCCGGCTTCGGCGGAACACTCGGCCCACGCGGCGGCGAGGGCTGCGTCTCCTCGACCCCGGGTCCGTGCGGCCCACTCGGACCCTGATGCCCCGCCTGTCGCGGCCCGGCGGGCCCACGCGGCGTATTCGGCGGCGGCGTCATCGGCCTGCCACCGGCGGGCGGCACCACTCGATCCGTCGGCCGCTGGATCGGCATGGCCGTCGTCGGCGCATCCGCCGCATCGACCACCCGCATCACCATGGTCTGATCCTCGGACGGGGGAACTTCGCCCCCACCCTTCTTCACCAGCGAGCTCGCCCCAGCGGCTGCCGCCACCCCAGCAGCTGCCGCCGCGGCCGCGGCAGCACCCGGCCGCACGCCGGACTTGTCGCCCGGCCCGGCCTGCCGTGCACCCGGCCCGGCCTGCCCTGCGCCCGGGTTGCCACCCGGCCCGGTGCGGTCGGCGCCCGGCTTGTCGCCTGCTGCACGCCCCGGCGTTCCGGTCTGGAACTTCTCGGTCGCATCCGTGTCAGCGGGTGAACCACCCTTGCCGACGACAACTCCGGAGACCGTGGGTGCATCCGCATCCGCGCCGCCGTCAGCTCCGCCCGAGCCGCGAGTCCTCGAATCGTCGCCGCCATCGGTCGACCTGTAGCCTGCGCCGGTCGAATCCTGGCGATTCGCGTCGCGTCCCGACTCGGCGTCCGCAGCACCCGCACCGGTCGCGGAGCCTGTGGTCGCTGCCGCGGTGCCCCTGTCCGCCGTGTCACCCGTGGCCGACGCGGAGGCATCCGCTGCTTCGGTGGTGCCAGCCGCGGCAGCACCCGCTGATGCGGCGGCCGTGCGGTCCGCAGGGCCTTCGTTCGAAGCCGGACGATCCGCGGCAGCAGATGTGTCGTCGGCCGAGGTGCCGTCAGGTGCTGCACCTGTTGTGGTAGCACCGGCGAGCGCCGCACCCGCTGCTGCACCTGCGGCGGCGGATGCCTTGCCGGACTTCGCAGCCGACGTCGACGGACGGTCGACCTGGCTCATGCCGGCCGTCGGGATATCCGCTTGCGCGGCTTTCGACTGAGCGCTCGAAATCTTCGCGGTGACGTCGTTCGTCGAATCACCCTGAGCTGCAGATGCTTTCTGACCAGGGATGGGCATCGCGGTGGTCGGCGCATCAGGGCTCGCGGGGTCGACAGGGCGATCGCCCTGACGGCCTGTGCTCTCCGAACTCGCCTGCTCGGAACGGTCCCCGCCGGGCAGACCCTGCGACAGTCCAGCCAACGGCGAGGCGGCCGCGGCATTCGAGCCCTGGTCCTGCGCGGAGTTCTGCGCGCCACGCCCCTGGTCGCCGACCCGACCCGCAGCGGGCACTTGCCCGCCGACGTCCTGCGATCCCGCGACAGCAGAGCCCGCTCCCGGTCCGCCTGCTCGCGGCGCACCTTCCGGCCTGTCGACCGGTCGCTGCCCGGCGCCCTGCGATCCACCGGAGGCGTAGCCGCCACCCGAACGCTGCTGCCCACCAGGCGCGTTGCCCGCGCCCGCACCTGGCCCGCCCTGGGGCCGCGGTCCGACAGGGGCGTTGCTACCACCCGGATGCTGTTGTCCACCAGGCGCGTTGCCCGCGCTCGCGCCTGGCCCGCCCTGCGGCCGCAGTCCGCCAGGTGCGTTGCCGACACCTGAAGGCCGTTGTCCGCCCAGCACATTGCCGGGGCGCCCACCCGGCTGTGGCCCACCGGGCCCGCCTTGGGGACGTGGTCCGCCGGGGCCGAGGGGCTGTCGCCCACCAGGCGCAGTGCCTTGACCGGACGGCTGTCCGCCAGGCGGGTTGCTGGACGGCTGCCCGCCAGGCGAGTTGCCTGGGCCGTGCGGCGAGTCGGGACCGCTCTGGGGGCGTGAACCAGCCTGCGGCGTCCCGGGTCGGCCCGTTGGCTGTTGGCCGGGAGCGCTGCCCGGTCGCGAGGCTTGCTGTCCACCCGCGGCATTCCCCGATCGACCGACGGGCTGCGCGCGGCGGGGTGGTGCCGGAGGGTGCTGGGGTGCGTTGCCGGGGTGACCCGCCTGCTGCGGCGCGCCGGGGCCGCCCTGGGACCGCGGTCCGCCGGGCGCGCCCGCGGCACCCGGCAGCTCACCGCGCCGGATGACGACCGTCTCCGCGGTCCCCCCTGCGGTAGGGGTGACCGTCGCCCTGCCCGGTTCGGTGACCGCTTCCGGGGTCGACTTGGGTGCGCCGGTCGGCGGCGCGGTGCTCGACGAATCGGCGCCACGCTGGGCGCTCGGCCCGGTCGCGCCGGGGTCGGCAGGCTCGGCTGCCGGGTTGTTCTCGTCGGTCGGGTCGGACACCTAGTACCCCTCGCTCAGGCTCGAACGTTGCCACTCCTGCGTCAGCCTAATGCGCGCCGCGCGGGGGAGTTCGCCGATCGCCCCGCGGCGGGCCGGGCGACGTCGTTCGGCGGCTCGGTGCACAATGAACCCATGACCTCCTTCGGTGACCTGCTCGGACCGCAGCCGGTCCTCCTTCCCGAATTGATCGACGCCGAAGACGCCATCGCGGCGGGCACCGACCCGGTCAAGGTCGCCGCCGACCACCCGGCCGCGTCCATCGCCTGGGCCCAGCTCGCCGAGAACTCGCTGCAACGCGCCGGCGGCGAGGTCAATCACGACACCGTCGCCGCGTACGCGTTCGCCCGCACCGGCTACCACCGTGGCCTCGACCTGTTGCGCCGCAACGGCTGGAAGGGTTTCGGCCCGGTCCCGTGGAACCACGAGCCGAACCAGGGCTTCCTGCGCAGCGTCGGCGCGCTGGCCAGGGCCGCGAAGACGATCGGCGAGACCGAAGAGTACGCCCGCTGCCTCGATCTGCTCGAAGACTGCGATCCGCGCGCGGCCGCCGAACTCGGCCTGGACTGAGTCGTGGCCGATTCGTAGGTGAGCGATTCCCACTCCGTCGTCGCCGCGGCGTCCCCGGTAGTAGCGGCCGCTAAAACCAGCACCGTCGATCGCTTCAAGGCGTCCTCGGTGCGGCTGCGGCTGTCGGCGATCCCGATCATCCAGTGCTCGCTCGGTGCGGCACTGGCCTGGTTCATCGCGCACAACATCCTCGGCCATCCCGAGCCGTTCTTCGCGCCGACGGCGGCGGTCGTCTCCATCGGCATCTCCTTCGGTGCCCGCGTCCGCCGGTCGGTGGAGCTGGTGGTCGGCGTCGCCGTCGGCATCGGCATCGGTGACCTGTTCATCGCGCAGGTCGGTACCGGTGTCTGGCAGGTGGGACTGGTCGTCGCTTGCGCGATGGCGTGCGCGGTGTTCCTGGACGGTGGTTCGATCATCTCGATCCAGGCGGCGGGCTCGGCGGTGCTGGTCTCCACGCTGAGCCAGGCCGCCGGGGCGGGACCGAGCCGCATGATCGACGCGCTGGTCGGCGGCCTCGTCGGCGTGCTGATGGTCGGGCTGATCCCCCTGCACCCGGTGCGCCGGGCTCGCGAACACGCGGCCGATGTGCTGTCGGTGATGAGTAAATCCATGATCACCTGCGCCGACGGCCTGCTCGAGCAGGACTCGGCCAAGGTGCACGACGCGCTGTCGGCGGTGCGCGCCACCCAGGGCCAGATCGATGCGCTGCGTTCGGCGCTGGCGGGCGGCCGTGAGGTCAGCCGGATCTCGCCGCTGTACTGGAACTCCCGCCAGCGGCTCGCCCGCATCCATTCGGCGGCCGATCCGCTCGACAACGCCGTCCGCAATACCCGTGTGCTGCTGCGCCGTTCACTCACCCTGGTCCGCGACGACGAGGTGCTCGACCCGCGCCTGATCGACCTGGTCAACCAGCTGGGCAATGCCACCGACGTGGTCCGCAAGATGATGCTGGCCGACCCCGGCGAGCAGCCGGATCAGGCCGAGGCCACCCGCGCACTGCGCAGTGTCGCCAAGAACGCCCGCCCGGAACTGGTTGCCGGGGCGGGCCTTTCGGCGCATGTGGTGTTCGCCCAGATCAGGTCGATCGTGGTGGATCTGATGGTGGTGTGCGGGATGCAGCGCATCTCGGCGATGGCGCTGCTCCCGCCTACCGTGCCCAATCCGTATGTGACGCCGGAGGAATGAGGGTTCAGTCGCCGACGGGGGAGACCCGGGGGCGGCCCGGCCGCAGCGAGAACCGCTTGCGATCGAAGTCCCACACCCGGTAGATCGGCCACTGCGAGGTGTGCATCAGCCAGGCGCCGGTGATCACGGCGCGGTGGAAGGGCACCACGGTGTAGCCCTGATTGGCGATGGTCTGCAGGCCGCGCAGCTGGTACGTCCACCAGACGCTCGGCGGGGTCTTGCGGCGGCGCGCGGAGATCTCGGCCCGTAGCTGCGGCAGCTGATCGATGCGCAGCTTCGCCTTGGTCAGGCACAGCGCCAAGTCGAGGTCTTCGTGCAGGTCGCGCCGGGTGGTGGTGGCTTCCTGGACCTGCTGCCAGGCGCTGCGCCGGATCGCCATGTTCGCGCCGTGCACATTGCCGACGGGCTGATGCTTGATCAGGCCGAGGCGCTCCTGCCCACCGATGACGGCCGCGAGGAAGAAGCCGATCGGGGAGTCGTGGTAGGTGCTGATACCGGTCACCGCCATGGTGTCCGGATGCGCGTCGAGGTGCGCGCGCACGGTGGCGCCCCAGTCGGGCCCGACGAGGGTGTCGGCGTCGATGCGGCCGATGTAGTCGCCGCGGGACTTGTCGAAGCCGGTATTGCGCGCGTGCGCGACGCCAGGATCCGGCTCCTCCAGCAATTCGATCTTGGGGTGGCGGATGGCGAGTTCGGCGACGATCTCGCGGGTGCCGTCGGTGCTGCCGTTGTCGACGACGACGATCTCGTCGACGGCGTCCTGGCCGATTAGGCGTTCCAGGCAGGCGGTGATGCAGGAAGCTTCGTCCAGCGTCGGGATGACGACGGACAGGACTACGGGCGATTCGGTGGGGCCCATATGCGTTTCCGTTCCAGAGTCGTGGCTGACCCGCGACAGGCTATCAACGCCAGAAACGAGTCATGTGGCCGCCGTAGGCAGCCCAACCCTCTGGTACCCCGGAAAGTTCGAACAAAGCGTAAACGCCGTTGAAGAAAACCTGGCTCAGCGGTGTGAAAAAGATGACAGCGAAGAGAATCAGCATGCCGTACGGCTTGAACTGGTCGAGCGCCCTGCGGGTCTCGTAACTCAGCGACGGCTCGATGATGCCGTATCCGTCCAGGCCCGGCACCGGCAGAATGTTCAGCAGAAATGCCGTGATCTGCAGGAACGCAAGAAAACTGAGCCCGACCCAGAACGCCGCGTGCTCCTGGACCGACCCGAACACCCGCACGATCACGAGCAGCACCACCGCGCACAGCGCGTTGGACGCGGGACCGACAGCGCTCACCAACCGCTGCACACTCGACCGGAACCGGGTGGTGTCCACATACACCGCGCCACCGGGCAGACCGATTCCGCCAAGGGCGATAAACACGAGCGGCAGGCCGATCGACAGCACCGGATGGCTGTACTTGAGTGGATTCAGGGTGAGATAGCCCCGCACTTGCACTTCGTGATCGCCCGCCCGCCACGCGACGTAGGCGTGCGCGAATTCGTGCAGGCACAGACTGATGATCCAGCCGAACACCACGAGGATGAACACGCCGAACTTGGCTCGCACCGACTGGATGTCGGCATCCCAGGCCAGCGCGCCACCGGCCACGGTGATCAACACGATGAGCAGGAAGACCGGGCTGGGACGGACGGCGTTGTGGCCGGTGCGCCTGCCCGGCGTGAAGGAATAGGTCATCGCACCAAGAGCCAGGGTTGTTCGAATCGGTAGAAGGTCGAGCGCGGCACCTTGCGTTCGGTGGTGATGCCGTCTCTGGTGACGATCGCGCCCGGAGTGCCGAGCTGCGCGGCGCGCCCGGACACCCAGGTGCGCTTGCGGAAGCCCTTGCGCACGCGCGCGCGGACCCCGGGCATCGTCATGGTCGGCGAGATCAGCATCGTCGCCACGGTGCCGCTGAACAGCAGGGTGTCGTCGACGTAGGCCTCACCCTCCAGCGCGGCGCCGTCGATGCCGGTGATGCTGGCCCGGCCGACGAGCACGGTGCCGGTGTCGTCGCGGATCAGCGGGGTCTCGATCGCGCGGCCGTCGATCGCGATCTTCGCGGCGGCGTTACCGGTAGCGGTCTGATAGACCCGCGCGGCGTAGGTCGTCTCGACCGGCACGAATCCCACCTCGACGTGCAGCCGTTCGGTGCGCATCAGATGGGTGAGCACGGCGGCGAGGCCGGCGTCGGAGCCGAGCACGATCAACCGCGGCAGGCTGTCGGCGGCCAGCACGGGCAGCAATTCGTCGATGACGGCGACGTCGGGCAGCGGGCCGGTCTGGGTGGTCGGTAGCGAGGCGAGCGCGATCGGGACCGGTATGTCACCACATCGGAGAACGTGGGTACTCAAACTGCGGTACACCCTCCTCGGTACGGCCGACGGTGTGTCGCCCACAAGCACACGGCAAAACCCCCTGCCGGCAAGTAACGGTAGCCGATCCTGGCGTCGGCGAGGGCCGGGGGGCGGCACGCTCGGGCAGGGCACGTCGAGGGTCCCTGATCAGGCGTCGGCTAGACTGTGTCTCCGGCCACCGCCTCAGTGACTGGACGCGCAGCGTCCTACGGCAGGTAGCTGCAGTACACAGTGTGCTGCTGTCGATCTGTAGGAGACGCGAAATGCCGGCAATCGTCCTCATCGGCGCCCAGTGGGGCGACGAGGGCAAGGGCAAAGCTACCGACCTGCTCGGTGAGCGGTTGCAGTGGGTCGTCCGTTATCAGGGCGGCAACAACGCGGGCCACACGGTGGTCCTCCCCAACGGTGACAAGTTCGCTCTGCACCTGATCCCGTCCGGCATCCTCACCCCGGGCGTCAAGAACGTCATCGGCAACGGTGTCGTCGTCGACCCGGGTGTGCTGCTCGACGAGCTCGCCGGTCTGGAAGAGCGCGGAGTCGACACCTCCGGCCTGCTGCTCTCCGCCGACGCGCACCTGATCATGCCGTACCACGTTGCCATCGATAAGGTCGCCGAGCGCTTCCTCGGCAGCCGCAAGATCGGTACGACCGGCCGCGGCATCGGCCCCTGCTACCAGGACAAGGTCGCCCGCGTCGGCGTCCGCGTCGCCGACGTGCTGGACGAGAAGATCCTCACCCAGAAGGTCGAAGCCGCACTGGAGTTCAAGAACCAGGTGCTGGTGAAGATCTACAACCGCCGCGCGCTCGACCCGCAGCAGGTGGTGGACGAGGTGCTCGAGCAGGCCGAGTCGTTCAAGCACCGCATCTCCGACACCCGCCTCGAGCTGAACCTGGCGCTCGAGCGCGGCGACACGATCCTGCTGGAAGGCTCGCAGGGCACCCTGCTCGACGTCGACCACGGCACCTACCCGTTCGTCACCTCGTCGAACCCGACCTCCGGCGGCGCCGCGGTCGGTTCGGGCATCGGCCCGAACAAGATCGACACGGTGCTCGGCATCCTCAAGTGCTACACCACCCGCGTCGGCTCCGGCCCGTTCCCGACCGAGCTGTTCGACAACTTCGGCGAGTTCCTGGCCAAGAACGGCGGCGAGGTGGGCGTCACCACCGGTCGTGCCCGTCGCTGTGGCTGGTTCGACGCGGTGATCAGCCGTTACGCCACCCGCGTCAACGGCATCACCGACTACTTCCTCACCAAGCTCGACGTGTTGTCGGGTCTGGACACCGTGCCGATCTGCGTCGCCTACGAGATCGACGGCGAGCGGGTCGAGCAGATGCCGACCACCCAGACCGAGTTCCACCACGCCAAGCCCATCTACGAGGAGATGCCCGGCTGGTGGGAGGACATCTCGCACGCCCGCACCTTCGAGGAGCTGCCCGCCACCGCGCAGGCCTACGTGCTGCGGCTCGAAGAGCTGTCGGGCGCGCGGATCTCGTGCATCGGCGTCGGCCCCGGCCGCGACCAGACCATCGTCCGCCACGACGTGCTGGGCTGAGTTTCCTTCGCGAACTGCCCCTTCCCGGTTTCGGAGAGGGGCAGTTTCGCTGGTTCAGGGCCCGGGGTACCGTCGAAGCGGTTCCGGACGGAGGTGGCTGATGGCGATGCGTGCAGGTCTGGCCCTGTCGGCGCTGCTCACCCTCGCCGTCCTGCCCGGCTGTAGTTCGCCCGACGAACCGACCCCGCCGCCCAGCCCGTCACCGGTGAGCTCGGTGCTCCCGCCAGCCCAGACACTCACCCCCTCCCAGCAGCGCAACGAGCGAATCCGCGGGATGCTCTACACGGCGGGTTGCACCAGCAACGCCTGCGTCCAGACCTACTTCGCCTGCATGGACGGTTACCTCACCGGCGATCCCTGCCAGTTCTACCGGGACCACCCGCCACCACCCTGACCGCCGCTGCGCTCAGCGTGGATCATCGTGTGCGGGTGAGGAATTCGCCGATCGCGGGGGCGAGGATCGAGACCTTCGGGTTGTGGCTGACGCCGGGCAGCTCGGCGAAGTTCGCGTTCGGCAGGACGTCGGCGGCGGCCTTGGCGCCCTTGGTGAGCATCGGCGCGGTGCGGTCGCCGGCGAGGACGAGCACCGGAACGGTGACACCGCTCCACTCCGTGGCGTCGAGCTTCTTGCCGCGCATGTACGGCTTCATCACGGCCCAGTCGTGGGCGGTCGAATTGGCCGTCGCGGCAAGGGCTTTCCAGAACGGGGTCACGCGCATCGCGGTGACCATCAGCCAGGGCATGCCCATCGCCTTGGTCATGTAGTAGCGGACCGTCTTGTTGCGGTTGTCCGCGGCGATCAACGGATGCAGCTTGGCCTCCAGATCCTTCGGCGGCACATGGTCTTTCGGGTCGACCACGAACGGCGGCTCGAAGGCGACCACCTCGGTCACGCCCGGCACCTCGGCCGCGGCAAGCAGCGCGAGCGCGGCGCCGGACGACCAGCCGAACAGCGCGGCCTTCCCGCCGGCGGCCTCGACCAGCGCGGCGATATCGGCGATCTCGTTGGCCACGTCGTACACGCCGGGGGAGTCGGCGCTGTCACCGCGCCCGCGCCGGTCGTAGT
This sequence comes from Nocardia sp. NPDC060259, assembly GCF_042728775.1. Taxonomy (NCBI): domain Bacteria; kingdom Bacillati; phylum Actinomycetota; class Actinomycetes; order Mycobacteriales; family Nocardiaceae; genus Nocardia; species Nocardia sp. NPDC060259. Next base: position 35,426 of record NZ_JBHXAY010000010.1, on the reverse strand, counting down.
TCAGCACCGTCAGGCCGAAGTCGGCGGCCAGCGTCTTGGCGAGCTCGACCATGGTCGCGAACTCGCGGTAGCTGAACGCGCCGCCGATCAGGATGACCGTCCCCGCCGTGCCGTCCCCGACCCGGTCGTAGGCGATCGTTGTGCCGTCGGCCGACGTCACAGTCTGCATTGTGGTTCCTCTCGATACGGGCCGTGTGACCACCGGACTCGACGTTACGCGATCGGGTTCGGTGCAGGTCGGCACGGGTTTACGCCGTGGCGATGCCTGGGCTATCCGTACAGACGGTGCTCGCCGCGAGGATTCATCGGTCTTCGAGGATCAGAACAGCGTCGGCTCACCGAAGCCGGGAGTCCGCTCGATCTCCAGCAGCCGCGCCTTGGTGCCGATCCCGCCCGGCGCCGAGAAACCGTGCAGCGCGTGATCGGCGGCGAGCACCCGGTGACAGGGGATGATCAGCGGAACAGGGTTGCGCCCCAGCGCCTGCCCGACGGCTTGGGCCGAGCCCGGCGCGCCGAGGCGGGTGGCGATGTCGCCGTAGCTCAGCGTGTGGCCGGGGTCGATCTCGCGGGTCACGGCATAGACGGCGCGGTAGAACTCGGGCACACCGCGCAGGTCGACGTCGATCCAGCGCAACGGGTCGACCGTGCCCGCCAGATGGGTACGAATCCCCGCGATCGCCGCGGTGATCGCGGGCCCTGGTTCGTCCTCGACCACCGGCACGCCGCCCAGTGGCCTGGTGATCCGGGCAAGCGTCTCCTCCTCGCTCGCCTCGGGTAACTGGAACCGCACGACGGTCTCGCCGTGCCAGGCGATCGCGCACAGGCCGATCGCCGTGTCGAACAGTGCCGCGGCAACCGGTTCGGTCCTGGTTCCGGAACTCATGATCACAGTGTGCGCCGACCCGGTGACAGATTCCGGCCCGCCCCTGCGCTCACGCGGCGAGCGGCCCGCGCTCGCCGGATTCGAGAGGTCCAGTTTTCGGCAACTGGACTTGACTGCCTCCGTCGACCGCCGGTGACACCGACTCGTCCTCGTGCACCCGCACCGCATCGAGATCGCGGAACAGGCGCTGGTCATCGTAGGTGCCGAAAGCCCTGTCGTGCGGCAGATATTGGAACGGCCAGAACGGCAATTCCCCTCGTTTCGGCGAGAAGTGATAGACGGCGTACCCGAAGGCGGTGGCGACGGCGAGGGCGAGGAAAGTGGTCATGTCGTAAGAATCCTCCGACTGGCCTTGCCCATAAATATCCACTTACGGAATACTGGACTTCATGGCGACAAGAGTGATCGGCGCATCCGGCCTGGCCCGCGACCTCGGCCGGTGGCGTGACCCCGAAACCGGCGGCGATTCCCCCGAGCGTCGCCCGCACCGCCCCGCCTATCTGGCTCTGGCCGAGGCGATCCGGCTGCTGATCCACGACGGCCGCGCCCCGCTCGGCGTCGCCCTGCCCAGCGAGCGCGATCTGGCCACCACCCTCGGCGTCAGCCGCACCACCATCACTTCGACGTACTCGCTGCTGCGCGAGCACGGCTACCTGATCAGCCGCCAGGGCTCCCGCAGCACGGTGGCGCTGCCGCCGGCCATCCAGCACGACGGCTCCAAGCCGACCCGCGGGATCATGGCGCTGATGGCCCAGCCCGAACTGCCGACCATCGACATGACCTACGCGGCGATGTCGGCCCCGCCGGAATTGCACGAGGCGTATTCGACCGCACTGCAAGGCATTCCGGCCTATCTCGGCACGCACGGCATGGACCCGGTCGGCGTGGTCGCCCTGCGCGAGGCGCTGGCCCGCCGCTACACCGCCCGCGGCCTGCCCACCGAGCCCGAACAGATCCTGGTGACGCTCGGCGCCCAGCACGGGCTCCGGCTGCTGCTCAACGTCCTCACCTCACCCGCCGCGCGCGTGCTGATCGAGCACCCCACCTACCCGAACGCGATCGAGGCGATCCGCGATGTCGGCGCCCGCCCCATCCCGCTCCCGCTGCGGCCCGAATTCCCGCACGCCGGTTGGGATCTCGACGGCCTGCGCAGCACAGCCAGGCAGACCGCGGCGACGCTGGCCTACCTGGTCCCCGATTTCAACAACCCCACCGGCCTGCTGCTCGACGCCGACGGCCGCGCCGAACTGGCCGCCATCGCCCGCGACACCAGGATGACCGTCGTCGTCGACGAGTCGATGAGCGATCTGAACCTGTCCGGCGAGACCATGCCGCCACCGGTCGCCGCGTTCGCGAAGGGCTCGGAGATCATCACCATCGGTTCGGCGTCGAAGTCGTTCTGGGGTGGTCTGCGGGTCGGCTGGATCCGCACCAATCAGGCGCTGATCACCAAGCTGCTCGGCATCCGCGCCACCGTCGACCTCGGCACCCCGGTGATGGACCAGCTGGCCACCGTCCACCTGCTGGAGAACGCCGAGCCCATCCTCGACCGCCGCCGCGAGCAGCTGCGCACCCAGCGCGCCGCCCTGCTCGACGCCGTCGCCGAAGACCTCCCCGGCTGGTACATCGCCCCCGGCGCTGGCGGCATGTCGGTCTGGGCCCAGCTCCCGAGCCCCGTCTCCACCGCACTCGCCGCCACCGCACCCAATCACGGCGTACTACTCGCCGCCGGACCACGTTTCGGCGTCCAGGGCGCCTTCGAACGCTTCCTGCGCCTGCCCTTCACCCACCCCGAACCAGAGCTGCGCCTGGCCGTGAAGTCCATCGCCGCCGCCTACGAAGCCCTCACCCCGCGCGCCGCCGATCCGCTGCAACCGCTCACCTGCTACTGAGTCAGCCGAATCCGCACGGGTGGGAGCCGGCCGACGCGGAGGCGGGTCGCACGGTCTCGTAGCCCGCGCCGAGCATGAACAGCATCGAGATCAGGACGGCGACCGTGGTGAGCGGCACCGCGACGGCGCTGCGCGCGGACGGATACCGGAACAGCAGCACCAGCAGGCACATCAGCGAGATGGTGCTGGCCAGTAGCAGTCCGGCCGCGAGGCCGTTGAGCGCGCTGACCGCCGCGGGCACCGGGGACTCGCTGCGGCAACGGGATTCGATGAGCCGGGTCTTGCGGTCGTCGAGCATTCCTTCGGCCAGGGTGAAAGCGAGCAGCGCGGCACCGAAGGTGGTGACCGCGATGAGCGCGGCGAGCACCTTCGGTGGCCGGTGGCCGGTGCGGGTCCGTGGCTTGTCGTCGATAGCCGATAAGACTACCGACGACAGGCAGGCAAATCAGTCAACCCAGACCGTGTCGATCGGTGTCGTTTCCGACGGCGGCGGTGTCGGCACGCCACCGGGAGTGCGGGAGAACCGCGGCGCAGGCGCGTGCTGGACGACGCCCTCGATATCGATCAGGCCGGTACGGGCCACGATGTGCGGATTCTGCTCGGCCTCGGTGAAGGTCAGCACCGGGGTGGTGCAGGCGTCGGTGCCGTCGAAGATCGCGGCCCACTCGTCGCGGGTCTTGGTCTTGAACTTGTCCGCGAACAGCTTGCGCAGCTGCTCCTGCCCGTTCGGATCGATCTGCATCGGCAGACCCTCCGGGTCGATCTCCAGCCCGGCCAGCAGCTCGGCGTAGAACTGCGGCTCGATCGCGCCGACGGCCATGTACTTGCCGTCGGAGGTCTCGTAGGTGTCGTAGAACGCCATGCCGGTATCGAGCAGGTTGGTGCCGCGCTCGTCGGACCACAGGCCGACCCCGCGCATGCCCCAGATCATGTGCGACAGGGCGAGCGCCCCATCGATCATCGCGGCGTCGATGACCTGGCCCTTGCCGGAGCTCTGCCGCTCGACCAGCGCGGCGAGCACGCCGAACACCAGGAACATCGAGCCGCCACCGAAGTCGCCGACCATGTTCAGCGGCGGCACCGGCCGCTCACCCTTGCGGCCGATGGCGTTGAGCACGCCGGTCAGCGAGATGTAGTTGATGTCGTGGCCCGCGCGATCGGCGAGCGGGCCGTGCTGGCCCCAGCCGGTCATCCGGCCGTAGACCAGGCGCGGGTTGCGGGCGAGCGCGTCGTCGGGGCCGAGGCCCATGCGCTCGGTGACGCCGGGACGGAAGCCCTCGAGCAGCACGTCGGCCTTCTCGACCAGGTCGAGGATCTTGGCGACGTCGGCGGGATCTTTGAGATTCGCTTCGACAATGGTCCGGCCACGCCACTGCGGCCGCTCCATGAATCCCGGCATCATGCCGGGGCGCTGCACGCGGACCACGTCGGCGCCGAGGTCGGCCAGCAGTAGCGCGGCATGGGGGCCCGGCCCGATGCCGGCCAGCTCGATGACCTTGATCCCCGCGAGGGGGCCCTGCTTGGCGTTGGTGGACTCGCTCACACCTGACCTCTGTTCATCGTCGAACGGTATTGACAGTCTGACAATAGCGTCGGGATGGCGGCCCGGGTAGGGCATGGGCGAGAATTCCGGTGGCGCGACTCGGCGCCACAATGGGAGGACCCGTAGTGAGCGTGTGGGGTGAGGTCATCATAGGCCTCGTCATTCTGGTCGGTCTCGTCGGCGTGATCGTGCCGATTCTGCCCGGCGTCATCCTGATCTTCGCCGCGATCGCGGTGTGGGCCTTCATGACCGGCGGCGCCGAGGCCTGGACGGTGCTCGCGATCGCCACGGTCGCGCTCGGCATCTCCGGCGTCGTGAAATACACCTGGCCGGGCAGGCGGATGCGCGAGGCGGGAGTGTCGAACCGGGCGCTGCTGGCCGGCGCGATCCTCGGCGTCGTCGGGTTCTTCGTCATCCCGATCGTCGGCCTGTTCATCGGCTTCGTGCTCGGCGTCTACCTGGCCGAGCTGTACCGCTTGAAGACCAACCAGCTGGCCTGGCCCGCGACGGTGCACGCGCTCAAGGGCGTCGGGCTGTCGATGCTGGTCGAGCTGCTCGGTGCGCTGGTCGCCGCCGGTGTGTGGCTGACCGGCTCGATCCTGGCCTGACCTACTCGATGACCGGCAGCGGGCGGGTGTGCTCGCCGGCGCCGGGCAGCTGGTTGCGTGGAATCGGCACGGTCGGATTGTCGGTGCGCCGGATCGGCATCGTCGGTATCGGGTCGGTCACCGCGCGCTCCACGGCGGGCAGCCGGTAGGCCTCGCGCGCGTTGTCCTCGAGCACCGCGTGCAGATCGGCGCCGACGACCTGGCAGATCAGGTCGACATCGGCGTCCTCGAACGGCCTGCCCGCGCGGGTGCCTGGCAGGTCGGTGCCGAACATGAGCGCCCCGGGATTGACCGCGTGGATGCGGCGCAGCGTCTCGGCCACGTCCATGTCGACCCGGCCGAAACCGGTCGCCTTCACCCTGGCGCCGCGATCCACCAGATCGAGCAGATAGGGCAGACCCTCCTCGGACATGCCGAGGTGGTCGATCGAGAGCGCGGGCAGCTTGGAGATGACCGGCTGCAACGAGGCCAGCATCTGCCCGTCGATGTAGAGCTCCACGTGCCAGCCGGCCAGCTCGTGCGCGCGCAGCGCCTGCAGGGTCATCTCGGTGATGTCGGCGGCGGCGCGCTTGAGGTTGAACCGCAGGGCGCGCACGCCGGCGCGGTCCAGTTCGATGATCTCGTCGTCGGTGGCATCCAGATCCAGCCGGGTGACCCCGACCCAGCCGTCCCCGAGTTCGGCCAGCGCGGCCTTCAGGTACGACTGGTCGGAACCCTGGAACGACGCGCTGACCACCGCACCACCGCGAACATCGAAGTGCGCCATGCGCTTTCGATAGGCGGCGATGGTGTAGGGGTCAGGCAGGTAGCCTTCGTTCTCGATCAGCGGGAACCGCGGATCGATGATGTGGACGTGGGCATCGAACACTTGTACAGAATGCCTCGAGTTAGGCGGGATAGAACAGTCCGGCCCCTGTGACAGTGGCCGTAGAACAGAAAAGCCGGTGGGTTGCAGAACGTGGCGTCCTGTCCCCACCGGCCTCTGGGAGTCCGATCCTAGACCTTGTTCGGCTCGGAGGCGCGCAGCATGTCCTCGCGCTCAACGACCTTCACGCGCTCACGGCCTTCGGGCTCGCCGAGGGCGCGCTCGTGCGCGTCGAGGCGGTACCAGCCCGCCCACGTGGTGAACGGGATGCCCTTGCCCTCGAGGAACGTGGTGACCGCGTCCAGCTCGGGCTGCGGCGCCGGGGCGAAGTCCTTGGCGTCGTCGAGCAGGCAGGCGATGGTCTCGTTTGCGTCGCCCTTGGTGTGGCCGATGAGGCCGACCGGGCCGCGCTTGATCCAGCCGGTCACGTAGGTGGCGGGCATGAAACGGTCCGAGCCCTCGGCGGTCTCGTCGGAGATCACGCGACCGGCCTCGTTGGGCACGGTGCCCGCCTGGTCGTCGAACGGCAGCTGGGTGACGTTCTGCGACAGGTAGCCCACGGCGCGGTAGATCGCCTGGACATCCCACTGCTTGAACTCGCCGGTGCCCTTGACGTTGCCGGTGCCGTCGAGCTGGGTGCGCTCGGTCTTGAGACCGACGACCTTGCCGTCCTCGCCGATGACCTCGGCCGGGGATTCGAAGAAGTGCAGGAACAGCTTGTGCGGGCGGCCGCCATGATCGCGGATGGCCCACTGCTCCAAGGTGTTGGCGACCATGTCGACCTGCTTGGAGTTACGACGCGCGGCCTCGGAGCCCTCGTCGTAGTCGATGTCCTCGGGGTTGACGATGACCTCGATCGTCGGCGAGTGATCCAGTTCGCGCAGCTCCAACGGCGTGAACTTGGCCTGGGCGGGGCCACGACGTCCGAAGACGTGGACCTCGACGGCCTTGTTCTCCTTGAGCCCCTTGTAGACGTTCGGCGGGATCTCGGTCGGCAGCAGCTCGTCACCGGTCTTGGCCAGCACGCGCGCCACATCCAGGGCGACGTTGCCGACGCCCAGGACGGCGACCTTCTCCGCGTCCAGCGGCCACGAGCGCGGCACATCCGGGTGCCCGTCGTACCAGGAGACGAAGTCGGCGGCACCGTAGGAACCGTCGAGGTCGATACCAGGGATCGGCAGGGCGCGGTCGGCGTTGGCGCCGGTGGAGAAGATCACCGCGTCGTAGAACTGACGCAGGTCGTCCAGGGTGATGTCAGTGCCGTAGTCGATGTTGCCGAGCAGCCGCACCTGCTCTTTGTCGAGGACCTTGTGCAGGGCGGTGATGATGCCCTTGATGCGCGGGTGGTCGGGGGCGACGCCGTAGCGGATCAGGCCGAAGGGCGCGGGCATGCGCTCGTAGAGGTCGATGCTCACGTCGGCATCGGACTTCATCAAGGCGTCGGCGGCGTAGATACCGGCCGGTCCTGCGCCCACGATCGCAATGCGGAGCGGGCGGGTCGCTGCACTCTGTTCGGTCATTTTCTACGCGCACCCTTTGGTCGAGAACTATTGACGGCGTCAATTTAGCTTAGGCTAAGTTGGCGATCCGGCGGCTGGCAGCTGCCTTCGACGTCGGCGGCAGGCCGCATTCGAAGGCGATTCTATCTGCGGCGTTGTAGCCACCCGGCGCGCGGTGTGGTTGCCCGCGCCCGGTCTGTCAGGATTACAGCATGAACGAGGAACAATCAGGCTCGGAAGACCAGCCCATCGTGGTGGATCAGACCGACAAGCGTTCCGTCGTCCCGTTCGTAGCGGCCGCGGTGATCGCGGTGATCGTGCTCATCGGCATCGTGCTCGGCGGGCTGCTCTCACCCGCTGAGAAAAATGTCACAGAGGCCGACCGGCTCACGGCCGCTGTCTCCAACTATATCGACGCGCGCTCGCGCAGCGAGCTGCGGCCGCCGCCCGGTGTCGCGTGCCCCGGCTTCGACGAGGAGAAATCCGGCCTCTCCGAGCGGCTCGGCGGCCCGAAATCGGCCGTGGCGATCGACAAGAAGGGTTTCGACAAGGCGACCGTCAACGGCGACCGGGCCAAGATCGACGCCACCGTGCAGATCGGCGACAAGTCGTCCACCAGCACCTGGAATCTGACCAGGGTCGACGGCGCCTGGCTGGTCTGCACGCCATGAACCGTTTGACACGGTGACCTGTGCCGGGGCAATCTCAGTTCGCAAGGTCATGAGTACCAGCCCCAAGCCCCGGCTCGCTGGTCGGCAACCCTCCTCCGCGGTGGGGTGCTCCGGGTGACGACCTGGCCGTGCGCTGGATAACCGCCACGGCAAGAGCGGATTCACGCAGGAGGTTTCGACATGACTTACGCCGGCGACATCACCCCTGAGAAGGCGTGGGAGATCCTGGCCGAGCACCCCGGCGCGGTGCTGGTCGACGTGCGCACCGAGGGCGAGTGGGCACACATCGGCATCCCCGACACCAGCTCCATCGAGCGCCCGGCCCACTTCATCGAGTGGGTCGACGGCACCGGAACCCGCAACCCGAACTTCGGCGCCGAGCTCGAGCAGGCGCTGGCCGGGCGGCCGGACGAAGCGCCCGTGGTGTTCCTGTGTCGCTCCGGTCAGCGCTCCATCGGCGCGGCGACCGTGGCGACCGCGGCGGGCATCGCCCCGTCCTACAACGTGCTCGACGGTTTCGAGGGCGGCCCCGACGCGTTCGGGCAGCGCGGCAGCACCGGTTGGCGCGCGGTCGGCCTGCCGTGGCGTCAGGCATAAGGAGAAACGCATGATCACCGGTGGTTCGTTCGACAAGCCACTGCCCGAGGGCGTCGGCCCAGCCACCCTCGGCGTCCGCGGCGGCCTGCGCCGCTCCGGCTTCGAGGAGACCTCCGAGGCGCTGTATCTGACCTCGGGGTTCGTCTACGAGAGCGCCGAGGCCGCCGAGGCCTCGTTCACCGGCGAGGTCGAGCACTTCGTCTACTCCCGCTACGGCAACCCGACGGTGTCGATGTTCGAGGAGCGCATCCGGCTGCTCGACGGCGCCGAGGCCGCGTTCGCGACCGCCTCTGGCATGTCCGCGGTGTTCACCGCGCTCGGCGCGCTGCTGAAGGCGGGCGATCGCCTCGTCGCGGCGCGGAGCCTGTTCGGCTCCTGCTTCGTGGTGTGCAACGAGATCCTGCCGCGCTGGGGCGTCGAGACCGTTTTCGTCGACGGTGACGACCTCGAGCAGTGGGAGCAGGCGCTCTCGGTGCCCACCCAGGCCGTGTTCTTCGAGACCCCGGCCAACCCGATGCAGACCCTCGTCGACGTCCGCAAGGTCACCGAGCTCGCCCACGCCGCGGGCGCGAAGGTGGTGCTGGACAACGTCTTCGCCACCCCGCTGCTGCAGCGCGGCTTCGAACTCGGCGCCGACGTGGTCGTCTACTCCGGCACCAAGCACATCGACGGCCAGGGCCGCGTCCTCGGCGGCGCCATCCTCGGCGCCCAGGACTACATCGACGGCCCCGTCAAGAACCTGATGCGCCACACCGGCCCCGCCCTGAGCCCGTTCAACGCCTGGACCCTGCTCAAGGGCCTGGAGACGATGCCGCTGCGCGTGCGCCAGTCCACCGAATCCGCCCTGAAGGTCGCCCAGTTCCTGGAGACCAGCAAGTCGGTCAACTGGGTGAAGTACCCCTTCCTGGAATCCCACCCCCAACACGCCCTCGCCACCTCCCAGATGTCCGGCGGCGGCACCGTCGTCACCTTCGAACTGGCAGGCGACGACGGCAAGAAGCGCGCCTTCGAGGTCCTGAACCGCCTCCGCATCATCGACATCTCCAACAACCTCGGCGACGCGAAGACGTTGATCACCCACCCCGCCACGACCACCCACCGCGCGATGGGCCCCGAAGGCCGAGCCTCCATCGGCCTCTCCGACGGCGTGGTCCGCATCTCGGTCGGCCTCGAAGACATCGAAGACCTCCTCGGCGACCTCGACCACGCCCTGAGCTAGCACGAACAAGAATCGGCCCTGGACCGGATAGTCCAGGGCCGATTCCTGTTCGGTGCCCATGGGCCTACCGGAAGTCGTCGATAGAGGCGGCCGTGTGGAGCTCATGGCGGGGGATGGTGCTGGTGTTGGGCCGTCCGGCAACTTTGCGCGGGATGATCTGGGTCGAGGAGACGGCGGGCACGATGAAGCCGACCCGGTGATTGTTCCGGGTCAGCTCGTAGACCTCGCCTGACTCGACATCGGCGACGATGGCGGTCGGGTTCCGTCGGAGCTCGCCAACGCTGATGGACTTCATGACGCCAGTATGCGGCGCAATTGCCTACGTCACTGGTCGCGGCGGCGTCGATAGGTTGCCCTCGGCGTCACGAGGGCCTGGCGGCGTCGAGTTTCGCGATCACCTCGTCGATCTTGTTGACGACGAAGAGTTCGGTGCCTGCGCCGGTGTCTATGCGAAGGCGAGTGCGGAGGCCGCCGCTGAACACGCCACCGTCCGGGCTTTGCTGCCCGACGGCGCGCAGCTGGGCCAGGGGAGTTTCCCAGCGCTTGCCGCCGGTGATCGCGTCGACGTGGGTGGGCACGAAGAGGAGACGGATCTCGGTCAGGTAGAGGCAGCCGCCAACAGCCCGACTGCCCTGTGTTCGATTGGCGAGCTTGCGCCAGACGACGTTCTCGGATGCGCCCAGTGTGGGGCTACCGATCCACAATCCCATCAGTCATTCCTTGGTTCGATCCCGGAGTTCGTCACAGTGAATCGGCGGCTGGCCGGGCACCGTTAATAGCGCCTGGCCAGGAAGCGGATCAGACTTTGTCGGCCTCCCCGTTCGACAGCGCCTTCTGCAGGGAGTTGAAGACGGTCAGACCCTGGCCCACCATCCCGTTGACCAGTTCGCCGACGCCGTCGGGGCCGTTGAGGACGGTGAGGTTGGCTCCCGCGAGGCCGTTGGAGGCCTGCTTGACGATTTCGGGGAGTTGTTCGATGAGCAGCTGGTCGAGGGCGATGCGGTTGTTGGAGGCGGCGGCTTCGGCCTGGATGCGGGTGCGGTCGGCTTCGGCCTCGGCGAGGATGCGGACGCGTTCCGCCTCGGCGAGTGCGGGTTTCACGACTTCGGCCTGGAGTTCCTGCTCGCGCAGTTCGGCGTTCTTGCGGGCCTGCTCGGCCTGGGCGGTGAGGACCGCCTGCCTGGCGATGGCGTCGGCGAGCGGACCCGCCTGGGCCGCTTCGGCATTGGCCTTGTCGATGTCGCGCTGATACTGCGCCTTGAGGATCGAGGTCTCGCGCTCGTATTCGGCACGGCGGCGCAGGGATTCCTGTTCGGCCTCGGCGGCGCGCTGGGCTGCCTGGGCCTGGGCGATCTGGGCGTCACGCTGCACGGCCGCGTTGTGCGGCGCCGCGAGGGCATTGATGTAGCCGAGGTTGCCGTCGTCGATGGACTGGATCTGGAACGAGTCGACCCACAGGCCGATATTGCTCATCTCCACCTTGGAGGCGATCAGCACCTCGTCGGCCAGCTTCTGGCGCTCGCGGATGATCTCCTCGACCGTCATCGAGCCGACGATCGAGCGCAGGTGTCCGGAGAAGATGCGGCCGGTGAGCACCGACATCTCCTGCTCCTGCTCGGACAGGAACCGTTGTGCCGCATTGACGATCGACTGGGTGTCGTTGGCGACCTTGAACGCGATCACCGCGCGCACGTCGAGCTGGATGGCCTGCTTGGTGACGCAGCGCTCCCTGATCTCGGACTCGAACATCGCCAGCGAGAGGTAGCGGACCTTGCGGAACAGCGGCACCACCCAGGCGCCACGGCCGATGACCACCTTGAACGGCGCGTTGTCCTTGGTCTTGGCGCCGCTGACCAGCATGGCTTCGTCGGGATCGGGAACGTGATAGCCCAGCATGTTCATTTCTCCTCTGTGAGCGGAATCCAGGCGACGACATCGACCAGGCGACCCGGATGGACCGCGACGATCAACACGGTCGAGCCCGCGGCGATCGGTTCGTCGGCGCGGGCGAGGTAGGTCTCGGTGCCCCCGCGGATCGCGACGAGGACCTCACCCAGCGCACCGGCCGCCCGGATCGGTGACGTGAGGGTTCCCGTCAGGCCGTGCACGGGGTCGATCATCGCGCTGAGTCTCCTTGTCTCGCACCGAATGACGTCAGCGTACGACGCGCGGCCTTTCGGCGGGTTTCGATTTTCTTATTGACAGCATTCTGTCAAATATGACAGGATACTGTCATGTCGATCTCAACAGTTCACGTAGCCGTCTACGACACCCTCGCCGACTGGGAGGTGGGCGCCGCCACCGCGCACATCGCCAACGGCAACTGGCATCGCGAGCCGGGAAAGTTCCAGGTGAAGACCGTCGGGCTGAGCACCGAGCCGATCACCACCATGGGCCGGATGCGGGTGACGCCCGACCTGGCGATCGCCGATCTCGACCCCGCGGACAGTGCGATGCTGATCCTGCCCGGCGCCGACCTGTGGGCCGGTGACGAGCTGATTCCGTTCGCGCGCAAGGCAAGGCAGTTCATCGAGGCGGGCGTGCCGATCGCCGCGATCTGCGGCGCCACCTTCGGGCTGGCGAGGGAAGGGCTGCTCGACGACCGCGCGCACACCTCCAATGCGGCCGAATACCTTGTCTACAGCGGATATTCGGGTGCCGAGCGCTATGTGGAGGCGCCTGCCGTCACCGATCGCGATGTCATCACCGCCGATGGCATGTCCCCGTTCGAGTTCGCGCGGGAGGTCTTCGCCCGCCTCGACCTGTACGAACCGCGCGTCCTCGACGCCTGGTACCAGTTGTACGCACGCAAGGACGCGGCCGGGTACGCCGTACTCGCCGACTACGAAGGGAGCCTCGCCGGTTGAACGAGGAACAGGACTTACTCGACGGCGCCGCGCTCACCGTCTACCGGCTCAACGGCCAATTCCTCACCATCGGTGACGGATTGGCCGCCCCGGCCGGGATCTCGGTCGCCTGGTGGCAGGTGATGGCGGCCGTGCAGGAACAACCGCTGCCGGTCGCCGGGATCGCCCGCGCCATGGGCATCACCAGGCAGAGCGTGCAGCGGGTGGCCGACCTCCTCGTCGCCAAGGGGATGTGCGAATACCGCCCCAACCCGGCGCACAAGCGGGCCAAGCTGGTGGCGATCACCGCGGCCGGTGCGGCGGCCATCCGGCGCATCGATCCGCAGCACGCGGTGATGGCGCGGCGGCTGGCCGATGCGCTCGGACCTGCGGCGTTCGCCGAGACCGTCGCGGTGCTGACGCGCCTGTCCGACGCCCTCGACACGATCATCGCCGCCGACGAGTCGGCTAGCTGAACATCGCGACACACCAGCGGTCGAAGTCGTGCAGGTTCTTGCCCTGCTCCAGCCTCGGCCAGTACTGCTCCTGCGCCAGGACGATGAAGCGGTTGCGGCGGCTGTCGGTGAACGCGTGCGCTTTCCAGAACTGCACCGGGTTGGCGGTGTCGGCAGTCTGCCAGCTGTAGGCGTTGTACATCAGGAAGCTCTTCTTGTTGGGCGGCAGCTGCTCGATCGCCTTCGAGACGTCGGACTGCTCGGGGTAGGCGAGCACGACGTAGGTCGGCTTGTCGACATGACCCCAGCAGTCCCAGGCATCGGTCCAGTTGCCGAGCAGGAGGGCGTCGTTCTTCGGCGCGCGCAGCTTGCCGCCCGACTCGTGCCAGCAGATCTGGCCGTCGTACCCGGCCCCGGTCAACGACCCGTCGGGCTTGACCAGCGCGGGGAACGCCTCGGCCATCTCGTCCGCGCTGGTGCCGCTGTTGTCCACGTAGACGACCGCGGCGATCACGAGCAGGACGACGGCCGCGATCGCGCCGAGCAGGCCGAAAATCCAGCCGTTCCCCGACGATCGGCGCGGCGGCACACCGTAGGGCGGGCGCATCGGCAGCTGTTGCCTCGGCGGCATGGCGTAACCACCGTTGGGGTAGTAGCCGTTGGGCGGGTAGCCAGGGGGCGGCTGGTAGTTGGGCGGGGCCGTGGCCCCTCGATGTCCCGCCGATTGTCCAGGCGTCGACCACCAGTCCCCGTTGCCTTGCACATTCCCCCCTTGGGTACTACCAGCGCTGGTCACCCTACCAAGGTGGGCCGCGGTGCCGATGGGTGTCGGCCCGCCGAGGAGACCGTGGCGTGATGTGGACTTGCTATCGTTTCGCACCACAAGAGATAGCCGCGTCCAACGGAACGGATCGGATATGTCAAGAGCAATCGCAGCAGTAGGCGCAGTACTGGCAGCGCTCGGCATGACGATGGCCGGGCAGATCGGGACGGCGAACGCCGCGGATCCAGCCGTCCTCGGCGGCGGTTCCGGCATCGGCGTGAACGACGCCACCTGCACGCTCACTACGATCGGGCACGATTCCGGCGGTCGGCTGGTCGGGCTCACCGCCGCGCACTGCGGTCCCCTCGGCGCCGACATCACCGCCGAGGCCAATGCCGGCGCAGGCGTCGTCGGCGAGATCGCCTACCTCAACGAAAACATGGACTACGCCGTGATCACCTTCGACCCGGCCATGGTCGTTCCGGTGAACCGCGTCGGCAACACCACGATCACCGGGACCGGCGGACCGGCGCAGTTCCCCGCCATCGCCTGCAAAGAAGGCCGCACCACCGGCCAGACCTGTGGCATCACCTGGGGCGATCCGCTGCAATCCAACGTCGCGACCATCACGCAGATCTGTGTCATCTCCGGTGACTCCGGCGGCCCTGTCGTGGTCGGCACCACCCTGGTCGGCATGGTCAACGGGTACATGTACGTGCCGTGCCTCGGACCGGAGGTCGGCATGAACATGGCCAGCATCCTCGGCGACATCGATGCGCACGGTGGCGTCGGAGCGGGGTTCCGCCCGATCTGACCGAATGCTCAGTCGGCGGCACCGGGCTTGCGATCGGCCAGCACGCCGCTGGCGAGGGCCCGCTCGACCAGGACGACCCGTTTCTGGTTCTGCGGGAAATCGTCGACCTGGAACCTGCGGCACAGGGCCCGCAGGTGGGTCTTCACGGTGGCGATGCTCAGGCACAGATCCTGGGCGATCTGGCAGTTCGAGGCGGGGTAGCAATGCGCGATCTCCTCCTCGCGGGACCCGCACAGTGCCTCCAGAACCAGGTATTGGGCATCGGTGAGCGAATTCCGTGACACCCGCAGGACGGGCGTCGTCGGCACTTCTTCCACAGGCAAGCGGCCGCCCTCGGTGAACGCGAACACCGTTTGCCCGACCTTGAGGGTGTCGCCGGATTCGAGAGTCCGGCGCCCGCCGATGCGCTCGCCATTGACGAATGTCCCATTTGTCGACATTCCGTCGTCGACGACGACCCAGCAGTCACAGATCTGCTCGATGACGGCGTGCAGCCGCGACACTGTCGAATCGTCGGAGACCACGATGTCGGCGGCATCCGAGCGCCCGATGGAAACGGTGCCCCCGTAGCGATCGAGGCGGTACTCGCGGCGATTCCCGTTCCCGAACGCCGAGGTCAGCGTGCAAATACCGGGTGGTCGCGGCCACACATGCCAGTCCACCACCGTGCTCACGTTGTTCCCGAGTGTCCTCGCACCGCTCGATCTGGCCATGACCTGCCCTCATTCTGCTGCGATGGATCCAGTGTGCCGCGCCGCGGTAACGATCACATGAGTAGTCGACCACTCGAATGCGCCGCCGCCAGGGATGAGGGTTTTCAACCCTCGGGAGGATAGTGGCCCCGCATATCCCCGACGCAGAATCGATGCATGGAATCACGCCAGCCGTGAGGCCGTGTCGCACGCGGCCTTCGACATCAGTTGATGGAGGTTCGTCATGAGTGGAAAGTTCCGGGCGGCGGCGGCTGCCTTCGCGGTGGCTCCGGTGATTGCCCTTGGCTCGGGTATGGCGGCCGCCGATTCGGCGCCTGCGCCCGCGCCGACACCGGTATCGGCCGTCGAAGAGGCCCAGCCGGTCTTCAATGCGTTGCTGTTCCCGTTCAATTTCGTCATCTGCGTTCCCGCGATCTTCGGCGGCCTTCCCGCCTACTTCACGTGCGTGGCTTAGGACATCGGCCTCAGACGTCAGTTTTGATGGAGAAACATCATGAGTGGAAAGTTTCGGGCGACGGCAGCAGCCTTGGCGATCGCCCCGATGATCGCCTTGGGTTCGGGTATGGCCACCGCCGAACCAGCACCAGCACCGGTACCAGTACCGATTTCGGTCCCGGCTTCCGTCCACGAGGCCCAGCCGGTCTTCTGGATGATCATGTTCCCGTGGAATTTCCTGACCTGCATTCCCGCGTTCTCCGCCGGCATCATCGGCTACTTCGCTTGCGTGGCGTGAGCCCCGGGCCCGGGTAGCCGAACAGCACGAAGCCCCCGCCGACCGGTAGGCGGCGAGGGCGACGGGTGGTGCGTGGTCAGCTCTGCAGGGCGACCTCGATCTCCAGGGTGAGAGTGATCTTGTCGCCGATGACGGCGCCGCCGTCGGGGAGCGGCATGTCGATGTCGAGGCCGAAGTCGCGGCGGGAGACCACGGTCTTGGCTTCGAAGCCGGCGACCGGGCCGTTGCCCATGCCCGGGTTGACGCCGAGGAACTCGACCTCGAGCGAGACCGGCTTGGTGTTGCCGCGCACGGTGAATTCGCCGTCGACGACGAAATCGCTGCCATCGCCGCGGAATCCGGTGGACTTGAAGGTCATCACGGGGAACTGTTCGGCGTGGAAGAAGTCGGCGGTGCGCAGGTGGCCGTCGCGCTGGGCGTTGTCGGTGGTGAGGGAGTCGACGCGGATCTCGGCGTGCGCGGAGGCGGTGCCGTCTTCGCCGATGACGAGGGCGCCGTCGAAGTCGGTGAAGCGGCCGCGGACTTTGCTCACCATCAGGTGGCGTACGGAGAAGCCGACGGTGGAGTGGGTGGGGTCGATGGCCCAGGTACCTGCGGTGAGGCCGGTGGCGAGTGCGGTGGTCATGAGTTCTCCTTCGGGGGTTGGGTTCAGCGGGGGAGGTTGGCGGCGAGCAGATCCTCGAACGGGGTCGTCTCGGCGTAGGGGTCGGTGGGTCGGTGGGCTTTCTTGCCGAGCAGCAGGCCGGTGAATTCGGCTGCGGCGCGGTCGATTCGGTTGTTCAGTGCCTGGTCGGCCCCGTGCGCGCCCCAGTCGGTCGATGCCGCGTAGACGGCGGTGGGGACGACGGTCGAGCGCAGGTAGGCGAACAGCGGGCGCATCGCGTGTTCGAGCGCCAGTGAGTGGCGCTCGGTGCCGCCGGTGGCACCGGTCAGCACTGGCATGCCTGCCAGCGCATCCGCTTCCAGCACATCGAAGAACGTCTTGAACAAGCCGCTGTAGGAGGCACTGAAGATCGGCGTCACCGCGATCACTCCGTCGGCGGAGACGACCTTGTCGATCGCCGACCGCAGCGACGGCGCGGGGAACCCGGTGAGCAGATTGTCGGCGAGATCGCGGGCGTGGTCGCGCAGGTCGACGAACTCCAGCTCGACTTCACCGCCTGCCGCACGCAATTCGCGAGCGGTGGCCGTGGCCAGCCGGTCGGCCAGCAGCCGTGTCGACGAGGGCTGCGACAGCCCGGCCGACACCACCGCGATCCGAGTGGTCATGCGGTCACCTCCGTCGCGGTCTTCGCGGCGAGCTGCGAGGCGTGGGTCGGCGCGTCCGGCACGTGCGCGGGCCTGCGTGCCGCGAACTCCTTGCGCAGCACCGGAATTACCTCCTCGCCGAGCAGATCGAGCTGTTCGAGCACCGTCTTCAACGGCAGGCCCGCGTGGTCGACGAGGAACAGCTGGCGCTGGTAGTCACCGAAGTGCTCGCGGAAGGTGAGCGTCTTCTCGATGACCTGTTCCGGGCTGCCGACGGTGAGCGGGGTCTGCTCGGTGAACTCCTCCAGCGACGGGCCGTGCCCGTAGACGGGCGCGTTGTCGAAGTACGGCCGGAATTCCCGGATCGCGTCCTGGGAGTTCTTGCGCAGGAACACTTGTCCGCCGAGACCGACGATGGCCTGGTCGGCGCTGCCGTGTCCGTAGTGCTCGTAGCGACGGCGGTACAGATCGATCAGCCGCTGGAAGTGGTCGGTGGGCCAGAAGATGTGGTTGGCGAAGAAGCCGTCACCGTAGTACGCGGCCTGCTCGGCGATCTCCGGGCTGCGGATCGAGCCGTGCCAGACGAACGGCGGGACGTCGTCGAGCGGACGCGGCGTCGAGGTGAACGACTGCAGCGGCGTACGGAACTTGCCCTCCCAGTCCACGACGTCTTCGCGCCAAAGCCGGTGCAGCAGATGGTAGTTCTCGATGGCCAGGGGAATACCGTCGCGAATGTCCTTGCCGAACCACGGATAGACCGGCCCGGTGTTGCCGCGACCGAGCATCAGGTCGACCCGGCCGTCGGCCAGGTGCTGCAGCATCGCGAAGTCCTCGGCGATCTTGACCGGGTCGTTCGTGGTGATCAGCGTGGTCGAGGTGGACAGCAGGATGTTGTCGGTGCGGCCCGCGATGTAGCCGAGCATGGTGGTCGGCGAGGACGGCACGAAGGGCGGATTGTGGTGCTCGCCCATCGCGAACACATCCAGACCCACTTCCTCGGCCTTCTGCGCGATCGCGACCATCGCCTTGATCCGCTCGGCCTCGGTCGGGGTGCGGCCGTTCGTGGGATCGGTGGTCACATCGCCGACGGTGAAGATTCCGAACTGCACGGGCCCTCCTTTGGTTGCCATGGCAACTATAACCAGCGAGTGGCGGAACCTATTCCGGTGAGACGCAGCTCACATCGGGGGTCAGTCCACGAACGGGGTGCGGGTGCGGTTGATCAGGTCGGCGACCGAGTCGACGACCAGGGTGGGGCGGAACGGGTACTTCTCGACCGAGGCCTTGGTGGAGATGCCCGAGGTGACCAGGACCGTGCGCATGCCCGCTTCCAGGCCGGCGATCACGTCGGTGTCCATCCGGTCGCCGATCATCACGGTGGACTGCGAGTGCGCGCCGATGCGGCGCAGGGCCGAGCGCATCATCAGCGGGTTCGGCTTGCCGACGTAGTACGGCTCCTTGCCGGTCGCGCGGGTGATCAGCGCGGCGACCGAGCCGGTGGCGGGCAGCACGCCGTCGCGCGACGGTCCGGTGGCGTCCGGGTTGGTCGCGATGAATTTGGCACCGCGGTCGACCAGGCGGATCGCGGTGGTGATCGCCTCGAAGGAGTAGGTGCGGGTCTCGCCGAGTACCACGTAGTCGGGGTCGCTGTCGGTGAGCACGTAGCCGATCTCGTGCAAAGCGGTGGTGAGCCCGGACTCGCCGACCACATAGGCGGTGCCGTTGGGCCGCTGGTCATCGAGGAAGGTCGCGGTGGCCAGCGCCGAGGTCCAGATGGACTCCTCGGGGATGTCGAGGCCGGTGTGGCGCAGGCGGGCCTGCAGGTCGCGCGGGGTGCGGATCGAATTGTTGGTCAGGACGAGGAACGGGATCTCGTTCTCGCGCAGTTCGGCCAGGAACTCGTCGGCGCCGGGGATCAAATGATCCTCGTGCACCAGCACACCGTCCATGTCGGTCAGGTACGACAAGATCTGCTCATCCTTGGTGGTCACCAGCAAATCATCCGCTAAACACGGCAGCGGTGCGAGCCCACTGCTACCGGACAGTCGCACTCGGCGTTGGTTAGTGTCGATGCGGCAGGGGCTGCGACGAAGCGAACGACAGGAGTGGCTGAGATGGTTGATCTCAAGCTCGGATACAAGGCATCGGCAGAGCAGTTCGGGCCGCGCGAGCTCGTCGAGCTGGCGGTGGCCGCCGAGGAGCACGGTCTCGACAGCGCGACCGTCAGCGATCACTTCCAGCCGTGGCGGCACAACGGCGGGCACGCGCCGTTCTCGCTGGCCTGGCTGGCCGCCGCCGGTGAGCGCACCGAGCGGATCATGCTCGGCACCTCGGTGCTGACGCCCACCTTCCGCTACAACCCGGCGGTGATCGCGCAGGCCTTCGCCACTTTCGGCTGCCTGTACCCGGGCCGGGTCATGCTCGGTGTCGGTACCGGCGAGGCGCTCAACGAGATCGCCACCGGATACAAGGGCGAATGGCCCGATTTCAAGGAGCGTTTCGCCCGGCTGCGTGAGTCGGTGAATCTGATGCGTGAGCTGTGGACCGGTGAGCGCGTCGATTTCGAGGGCGAGTACTACCACACCGTCGGCGCCTCCATCTATGACGTGCCCAAGGGCGGCATCCCCGTCTACATCGCCGCGGGCGGCCCGGTCGTGGCCAGGTACGCGGGCCGCGCCGGTGACGGTTTCATCTGCACCTCCGGCAAGGGCATGGACCTCTACACCGAGAAGTTGCTGCCCGCCGTCGCCGAGGGCGCGGCCAAGGCCGACCGCGACCTGGCCGCCATCGACAAGATGATCGAGATCAAGATCTCCTACGACACCGATCCCGAACTGGCACTGCAGAACACGCGCTTCTGGGCACCGCTGTCGCTGACGGCCGAGCAGAAGCACGACATCACCGATCCGATCGAGATGGAGGCGGCCGCCGACGCGCTGCCGATCGAACAGGTCGCCAAGCGGTGGATCGTGGCCAGTGATCCCGACGAGGCCGTCGCCCAGATCAAGCCCTACCTGGACGCGGGTCTCAACCATCTGGTCTTCCATGCACCCGGCCACGACCAGCTGCGTTTCCTCGACCTGTTCAAGCGGGATCTGGCGCCGCGGCTGCGCGCTCTGGGCTGACCGCGTCCCGCCCGGCCGATTCCGGCATCTCGCCGACGGCCGGGCGGGTCCGCGCGTCGTCACGCCGGCGACAAACGGCACTGGACGAACGATCATCGGAGCGAGCAGGCGGGATCCCCGGATTCGGCGGCGAGCGCGTCGACGAGCTGAGCGGCCAGTTGCCGCCGGATCGCGGCGAGCCGCTCGGCCGCCGCGTCGACCTCGTCGAGTTTGCGGCGCAGTTCCTCGACGGAGTCGGGACAACCGTCGCCCGAGCCGTCGCCCGCGCGCAGACAAGCGACGAACGGATGCATGTCGGCCAGCTCGAACCCGACGGTGCGCAGCGCGTGGATCTTGTGCACGACGCGCAGTTCTATCTCGTCGTAGATCCGGTAGCCCTTGGCGTCGCGCCGCGGCTCGACCAACCCGTGCTGCTCGTAGTAGCGCAGCGCGCGAGCACTGGACCCGGTGCGTTCGGCCAGTTCGCCGATCAGCATGCGACCTCCTCGATGACCGTCGCCGTCAAGGTAGACCTTGCCGTCGGTGTCAAGGCAAGAACGCCGCGTTGGTACTCGCTATGCCCGGCGCAGGGCGAACATGCGCAGGTTGCGCGTGGTGCGGTCGCGGTAGGCGGCGTAGGCGCCGGTGATCTCGATGAACCGGGCGAACAGCGCGTCCTTGTCCGCGTCGGGCACCGGGGTGGCCACGACCGGGATGCGCTCGCCCGCGATGGCGACGGTGGCCGACGGATCGGCGAGCAGATTCCCCGTCCACGCCGGGTGGTGGTCCTGGCCGAAGTTGGAACCGACCACATACAGGGCGTCGCCGTCGTGGACGTAGAGCAGCGGCTGGGTGCGCGCGACACCGGATTTGCGGCCGGTGGTGGTCAGCAGGATGACCGGGGCGCCGATCGGGCCGAGCACGGTGTACTTGGCGTCGGTGCGCTCGAGCACGGCTCGGTCCAGCGGCGTCACCGTGCGGATCAGCCAGGATCCCGGCTTGGTCGCCGCGAAACGATTGGCCGCGCGGGACAGGAGATTGGTGCGTGAACCCCACTGCCGATCCGGGAACTGCGAAGTCATGGGCCGGACTATAACGCGGCCGATCGCGCCACACCGAACTCCGGAATCGCCGTCGATTAACTAAGCTCGCGACCATGGTCGAACATGCCCCGTCCACCGTGTACATCGCCTCACCCGAGGGTGACACCGGAAAATCCACGGTGGCGCTCGGCGTTCTCCAGATGTTGTGCGCCACCACGGCCAGGGTCGGGGTGTTCCGCCCGATCACCCGCTCGACCGCCGAGCCCGACTACATCCTGGAACTGCTGCTCGAGCACAGCACCGCCGATATCGGTTACGACCAGGCCATCGGCGTCACCTACGAAGACGTGCACCGCGACCCCGACGCCGCGATCAGCGAGATCGTGATGCGGTTCCATGACGTCGCCAAGGCCTGCGACGCGGTGGTGATCGTCGGCAGCGACTACACCGACGTCGCCAGCCCGAGCGAGCTGCGCTACAACGCCCGCATCGCGGTGAACCTCGGCGCGCCGGTGCTGCTGGTGGTGCGCGGCGCCGACCGCACGCCCGCCGAGGTCAAACAGCTGGTGGAGCTGTGTTCGACCGAGCTGGCCGCCGAGCACGCCCAGCTGGTCGCGGTCGTCGTCAACCGGTGCGTGCCTGCCGAGACCGACGAGATCTGTTCCAGCCTGGACGGTTTCGATGTGCCGTCGTGGACGCTGCCCGAGGTGCCGTTGCTGATGGCGCCCACCATGGGCGAGCTGTGCGGCGCCATCGACGGCGAGATCTACAGCGGCGACCCGGAACTGCTGCAGCGTGAGGCGCTCAGGATCATGGTCGGCGGCATGACCGCCGAGCACATCCTGGAACGACTCTCCGACGGTGTGGTCGTGATCGCGCCGGGCGACCGCTCCGACGTCCTGCTCAGCGTGGTGAATGCCCATGAGGCCGAGGGCTTTCCGTCGCTGGCTGGCATCATCATGAACGGCGGCATCCGCCCGCATCCGGCGATCGCGCGCCTGATGGAAGGCCTGCACCCGAAGCTGCCGATCCTCACCACCGAGCTCGGCACCTACGACACCGCCAGCGCCGTGCACCGCACGCGCGGCCGGATGTGGGCGGGCAGCCCGCTCAAGGTCGACACCGCGCTGGCGCTGATGGAGGAGCGGGTCGACGCGCCCGAGCTGCTGAAACGCATCCAGGTGCCGCCCTCGCACGTGGTCACCCCGCAGATGTTCGAGTACCAGCTGATCGACCGGGCCCGCGCCGATCGCAAGCGAATCGTGTTGCCCGAGGGCGACGACGACCGCATCCTGCGCGCCGCGGGCCGGGTGCTGCAGCGCAAGATCGCCGACCTCACCATCCTCGGCGACGAGACCGCCGTCCGCGCCCGCGCCGCCGAGCTCGGTGTCGACATCGCCGCCGCGCAGGTGCTCGATCCGCGCAGCTCCGGCTACCTCGACGAATTCGCCGCCGAGTACACCGAATTACGCAAGCACAAGGGCATGACGCTCGAGCGGGCCCGCGAAACCATGGCCGACATCTCGTATTTCGGCACGATGATGGTCTACAAGGGGATCGCCGACGGCATGGTCTCCGGCGCCGCGCACACCACCGCGCACACCATCCGCCCCTCGTTCGAGATCATCAAGACCGTGCCGGGCGTCTCGACGGTGTCGAGCGTGTTCCTGATGTGCCTGGCCGATCGTGTCCTCGCCTACGGCGACTGCGCGGTGGTGCCGGACCCGACCTCCGAGCAGCTCGCCGATATCGCGATGTCGTCGGCCGAGACCGCGGCCCGCTTCGGCATCGATCCGCGGGTGGCCATGCTGTCGTACTCGACCGGCGCGTCGGGCACCGGCGCCGATGTCGACAAGGTCCGCGCCGCAACGGTATTGGTGCGCGAGCGCGCACCGCAGCTGCCGGTGGAAGGCCCGATCCAGTACGACGCCGCGATCGAGCCCGCCGTGGCCAGCACCAAACTGCCGGATTCGGAGGTAGCAGGCCGGGCGACGGTGTTCGTCTTCCCCGACCTCAATACCGGCAACAACACCTACAAGGCGGTGCAGCGCAGCGCGGGCGCTGTCGCGATCGGCCCGGTGCTGCAGGGTCTGCGCAAGCCGGTCAACGACCTGTCGCGTGGCGCGCTGGTCGCCGACATCGTCAATACAGTGGCCATCACCGCCATCCAGGCTCAGGGAGATCAGGCATGAGAGGTCAGCGCCCGGAGGAGGTAGCTTGCGTGACCACGCAGGGCGCCCGAGCATGCCGCATGGAGGCAGTGTGAGCGACTTGGTGCTGGTGCTGAACTGCGGCTCCTCTTCGATCAAATATCAACTGCTGCACGCAGACTCGGCGCAGGTGCTGGCTTCCGGACTGGTCGAGAAGATCGGCGAGGCACACGGCGGCCGGATCGTGCACGAGTGCGGTGACCGAAAGCTCGTGCACGAGGGGACGATCGCGGATCACCGGGCCGGCCTGCGGCAGGCGTTCGAGATGTTCCGCGAGACCGGCATCGACCTGACCACGATCGGGATCGGCGCGGTCGGGCACCGGGTGGTGCACGGCGGCGAAGTGTTCTGGCAGCCGACGCTCATCACCGACGAGGTCGTGCGCACCATCGACGAGCTCTCGGTCCTCGCGCCGCTGCACAACCCGGCCAATGTGATCGGCATCGAGTCGACCAGGGAACTGCTGCCCGGCATCCCGGAGGTCGCGGTGTTCGACACCGCCTTCTTCCACACCCTTCCCGAGGCCGCCAAGACCTACGCGATCGACGCGAAAGTGGCTGCCGCGCACGGTGTCCGCAAGTACGGCTTCCACGGCACCTCGCACCAATACGTGTCCGAGAAGGCGGCGGAGTTCCTGGGCAGGCCCACCGAGGAGCTCAACCAGATCATCTTCCACCTCGGCAACGGCGCGTCTGCCTCGGCCGTCGCCGGTGGCGTAGCGGTCGACACCACCATGGGCATGACCCCGCTCGAGGGTCTGGTGATGGGGACGCGACCGGGCGACCTCGACCCCGGGATCATGCCGCACCTGATGAACGTCGCCGGGCTCGATCTGCCCGCCGTCGAGCAGCTGCTCAACCGCGATTCCGGAATCAAGGGCCTGTCCGGCGTCAACGACTTCCGCGAGCTACAGCAGCTCATCGACAACGGCGACACAGCCGCGAAACTGGCCTACGACGTCTACATCCACCGCCTGCGCCGCTACCTCGGCGCCTACCTGGTCGAACTCGGCACCGTCGACAGCATCGTCTTCACCGCGGGCGTCGGCGAGAACAGCGCGTCCGTGCGCGCCGACGCCCTGGCCGGGCTGCAAAACCTCGGCGTCGAGGTCGACCCGGTCCGCAACGAGACGAGAACCCCTGGCATCCGGGCGATCTCGCCGGAGTTCGCGCCGGTGACGGTGCTGGTGGTGCCGACCAACGAAGAGCTGGCGATCGCCCGCGCCGCGCACAAGCTGGCCACCGGCTAGAACCAGGACTTCGCGCGCAGGGAGTTGGCCAGGTCGACCAGGGCGTAGCGGTGGGTTCGGTCCGGGGCGTTGCGGGCGAGGGCGCGTAGGCCGGATTCGGTGCCGTCGCGGAGGTCTCGTTCGTCGAAGGGGCGGCCGAAGAGTTTGGCGTCCTTGCGTTTCGGGGTGTTGCCTGCCTGCAGCCAGGCCAGTGCGGTGCCCTGGACGAGGGTGCGCATGAGCGTCGCGCGGTGCTCGCCCGGTGGGATGGACTGGGCGCGGGAGGCGGCCAGGCGCAGGGTCTGTTCGTCGAGGTCGGCGACGGGGGCGCTGGTGAGCAGCAACAGGATCGCTGTGGTCTGGGCCGTGGTGAAGTGGCGGGATGCCGCGGGGACGTCGTCGAGGGCGTGCACCGCCTCGCCGACCCGGTTCGCCACCGCGAGCTGTCTGGCCAGGCCGAAGGCGGCGCTCACCACGGCGCGGTCGGTGCGCCACACGGTGTCGTAATAGCGTTCGGCGAAGGATCGCCACTGTTCGGGGGCGTCGGAAACCCAGTGCTGCAGAATGAGTTCCGCGGTGGCGGCCAGTGCCAGCTTGGGGGCGATCTCGCCGGGCAGCACCCGCAGGACGGCCTCGAAGGAGGCGAAGGCGGCCTCGTAGTCCAGTTCGAGCAGGTGTGCCTGGCCGGTGAACCAGTCGGCGCGCCAATCGGATTCGCCTCGGACGCGGTCGAGCAGGTGCAGCACCGCCGCCGATTCGCCGAGGTCGAGGCGGGCGCGTACCTCGGCGAAGACCAGCTCGCCCGCGAGGGTTTCCGGGGCGTTGTCCGGGTCGGCCTCGGCGCGCTCGCGGGCGTCGTGCAGTGCTTCGAGTACCCGCTCCGGCTCCAGGTTCGCGGTCGCCGCCAGCAGCGGGGCGGACGGGTCGGCCGGATCGATCAGCGGAATCGGCAGGGCCGCGACGACATCGTGAGAATCCAGGAGTGGGGAACGGCCGACGCCGTCGAGGTAGGCGTCGGTCTGGCTGATCAGTTCCTCGGTGCCGAAGCTGGTGCGCTGCGGACTGAAGACGGTGGACAGCTGGGGGTGTTCGGTGCCGGTGTCATAGGCGAGGATCTCCCGCAACACACCGGCCAGCTGCGCCGACATCGCCCGCGCCGACGGAAACCGCTGTGCCGGATCGGGTTCGGTGGCGGTGAGCAGGAATCGGTGGAAGAACTCGTAGCGGGCCAGCAGCGGCTCGCCTGCGGGATCGGGGATACCGTCGAGGTAGCGGCCGTGCTCGCTGGGCAGCGCCAGGGTGAGCGCGGCCAATGTCCGGCCGACCGTGTACACGTCGGAGGCGGGCGTCGGGCCCGTCCTGGCGATCTCCGGCGCCTGGAAACCTTTGGTTCCGTAGAGGTTTCCGTAGGCTTCGATGGTGGCGACCGCGCCGAGGTCGATCAGCTTCACCTGGTCCTCGGTGACCATCACATTGTCGGGCTTGAGGTCGTTGTAGGTCAGGCCGGTCGAGTGCAGGTGGTCCAGCGCGGGCAGGATCTCCAGCACGTAGGCGATGGCCTCGGCCAGCGGCATCCGCTCACCGGGTGGCATCGCGTCGAGAATGTCGCGCAGTGATTGGCCGCCGACGTATTCCATGACGATGTAGCCGATGCCGGACCCGTCGGGCGCCGTGTGCTCGACGAAGTTGTGGATCTTGACGATGCTCGGATGCGCCACCTCCGCCAGGAACTGCCGCTCGGCCACCGCCACGGCCTGCGCCTCGGCGTCCCCGGCGTGCAGCAGTCCCTTGAGCACCACCCAGCGGTCGCTGACATTGCGGTCGATGGCCAGATAGATCCAGCCGAGACCGCCGTGCGCGATACAGCCCTGGATCTCGTACTGCCCGGCGACCATGTCGCCCTCGTGCAGTGAAGGCCGGAAATCGTAGGCGGCGCCGCAGGTTTCGCACTTGCCCGCCGACGACGCGGCGCGCGCCGGGGTCGATCGGCCCACCGGATTCGCGCAGCGCCAGCAGAATCGCCTGCCCTCCGACACCACCGGATCGGCCAGCACCGCCGCGCGCGGATCGGCGGGGGAGACGGTCGGGATCGGCACCAGGCCCGCACCGAGTCTGCGGGTCGGGCGCGACCTGGCGGTGCGAACGCTGCGGCCCGATCGGGCGGTGCTCGGACCGGTTTGCGGTGTGGAAGACCAGGATTCGGCGGGCGTCGCCTGGGTGCCAGGTGGTTCGGCGACCCGGTGGGCGAGCTCGGTGGCAGCCGACGCTCCGGGGCGCTGGGAGGCTCGGGTGGCGGGCGCTTCCGCGACGCCCTGGGTGGCAGGCGGTTCCGCTGACCTTTCCGCGGCGATCTCGGTGGCCGCGTGCGCGGGAAGGATGGGCAGCGGCTGGGTCTCGTCGTCGGCCGGTGCCGGCGGCAGCGTCCACCCGCCGGGCAGCTCACCCTCGTCGCGCCGGGACAGCTGCGTCGGCTGCTGCCGCTCCGGATCATCCTGTGCTGGTTCGCCGTTCGGCGGTGGTGTCGTGCTCATGGCGGTCAGTCCCGGTACGTCGGTGCGGGCGGGCTCGGCGTCTCCCCGAGGGAGGCGAGCCAGCGGCGGTGGATGCGGACCCAGGTGCCGTCGTTGCGGATGCGCTCGAGCGTGGCGTTGACGAAGCGGACCAGATCGTCGTCGCCCTTGGGGATGCCGATGCCGTACGGCTCGGCGCTGATGCTGTCGCCGACCACCTCGGTGTAGGGGTCCTGCGCGGCCAGGCCGGCCAGGATCGCGTCGTCGGTGCTCACCGCGTCGACCTGGCGTTGCTGCAGCACCACCAGGCAGTCGGCCCAGGTCGGCACGGTCAGGATGGTGGCGGCGGGCTGGTCGCGCCGGATGTGGTCGAGCGAGGTGGTGCCGCGCGCCACGCACACCCGCTTGCCCGCCAGGTCGGCCAGGCCGTTGATGCCCGAGTTCTTCACCGCGAGCACCCGCTGGTCGGCGCGCAGGTACACGGTGGAGAACGCCACCCGCTCCTTGCGCTCGCAGGTGATCGTCATCGTCTTGGCGATCAGGTCGACGGTGTGGTCCTGCAGCGCCCGTTCGCGTTCTTCCGAAGCGAGACTGCGGTATTCGATCAGATCGGGGTTGCCGAGCAGGTCGCGGGCGATCTCGCGGGCGATGTCGGCGTCGAAGCCGACGATGCGCCCGGTCAGCGGATCGCGGAAGCTGAACAGGTTGCTGCCTGCGTCAAGGCCGACGATCAGCCTGCCGCGCGCGCGGATGGCGTCGACCGTCGGGCCGCGCGAGGTGCTCGGCCGCAGGCTGGCTGTCGGGTCGCCGCACTGCTTGTCGTCGGGGGTGGGCAGCGGTGTGTCGGTGCCGATCGGAATCGCCTTGGCGGGCAGGGGCGGCTCGGAGTAGACGGCGCGGTCCGCGGGCTCCGGGGTGCTGTCGGAACAGCCGCCGAGCAGCGCCGCCGCCGCGAGCAGCAGCGCCGCGGTGGCGCGTCCCGGCCTCATCGGTACTCCCGCAGTCGCGGCCACAGGCCGAGCGCGACGCACGCGGCGGCCACGATGCCGAGGACGAACGCGCCGGGAGCCAGGAACGCCAGCACGTCGATGGCCTGGGAAACCCTGTCACGCAAGGTATCCCGGGTGGCCGCCGAGGCCTCGTCGAGTGCCCGGTCGAGCGCGTCGACCTGGGCGGTCGCGTCGGCGGCGCTCGGTCCGGTGGCGACGGCGGTGGCGCCGGTGAAGTCGCCGCGGGCGAGGGTGTCGTTCATCCGCTGATGCGCGGACTGCCAGCGGGCCAGCGCGGCGCGCGCGTCGGCGACCTCACTGCGGGCCGGCGCGTCCTCGGGGTAGCCGTCGAGCAGTTCGGTCAGCCGGGTGGTGTTGGTGTCGAAGGTGCGGTCGTAGTCGCCGGTCGCGTCGCGGCGCACCAGCTTCACCATTTCCGCCGCCCTGGCCTGCTGCACCAGGATGCGGCTCTCGGCCAGCCGGGCCGCGGGGACGGCGCCCTGGTCTCGGCAGCGGATCATCGACACCGCGGACACCGAGCCGGCCGCCACGGTCCAGATCAGGGTCAGCGTCAGCGCGCCGGTGCCGATCAGTAGTCCCATATTGAATACACGCCGCGACCGGCGGGCCAGTTCGACCTGAACCCAGATCAGTGCGCCGAGCGCCAGCATCAGCAGCACGATCGCGGGCCACGGCGGCAGCACATGCCGGTTCTGCGCGGCGGTGATCGCGTCGAGCCGGTGGCTCTCGAGTTCCTCGGCCATCGGCAGCAGGGTCGTCTGCATCTGATGCGAGGCCTCGCTGAGATAGGCCGCGCCGACCGGGTAGCCGTTGCGGTTGTTGGCGCGCGCGGTCTCGATCAGGCCGGTGTACACGGGCAGGCCGGTGGCGATACCGGTGCGCAGCTTGCGGTCGGTGCCGGACGGGTCGGCGGCTTCCTCCATGGAGATGTGGCCCGCCTGGGTCACCAACTCGGCGGCCGCCTCACCGATGGCCTGGGTGTAGCGATCGCGCACGGCCGCCGGTTCCAGCCCGCCAGCCAGGAACGCGGTGCCCGCGGCGGCGTCGGCGATCGACAGGGAGGTGTAGAGGTGATTGGCCGAGTGCGCGTCGGGTTCGGTGTCGTCGAGCAGCACGCCGAGAGCTTGCTGGCGATCGCTGACGGTCGCCGAAGTCACCGCACCCGCGGTCACACACAACACCATCAGCACCAGTCCGGCCACCATCAGCCGGCCCGGCGAGGACTGCGCGAAACCACGCAGGCGCGCCGGATCGAACAGCGCACGCAGCGCCTTCACATCCGGAGCGGGCGGCCGGTCGGCGACGATCGCGGGCCGCCGCGACGGCGTGCGACCGCTCGTCACCGGCTTGGCGATTACCCTCTCCGTGCCGTGCGTACCGCCCGTGGCCTGCGGCGACGGGCCGGAACGGACGGCCGCCACCTCGGTCGAGGCATCGCGATTCCCCGAGTCGACCATCGTTCACCTCCCCGTCCTGTCCGCGCACCACTTGTGGTGCGGAGTTTATTGTTGTCGTACCGGTGGCGCAGCCCCTCAGACACCCCCGAAGCGGTTGCTGCTCGGCTGCTACGGAGGAAAGAGTATTGGATGCGCGGTGACGGAGACGGGTGGTCGAACAGCCCGGGCGGAGTTCGGCACTGGGGCAAGTACGGCGCGGCGGGCCTGTTGCTGCGCGCGCCGCTGCCCCGTGGGGGTTCGGCGGTGCTGCTACAGCACCGGGCGCCGTGGAGTCATCAGGGCGGTACCTGGGCCATTCCCGGTGGCGCGCGGGATTCGCACGAGAGCGCCGAACACGCCGCGGTCAGGGAAGCCTGGGAGGAGGCGGGTATCACCGCCGACCTCCTGCGCGTGCGCGCCGAACGGCTGACGATGACCGCGCCGAGCGGGTGGACCTACATCACCGTGGTCGCCGACGCCGAGAGCCCGCTGGCCACCGTCGCCAACAAGGAGAGCTCCGAGCTGGTGTGGGTGCCCGAGGACGAGGTCACCGACCTGCCGCTGCATCCGGGGTTCGCGCTGGCCTGGATCGCCCTGCGCGCGGTACCGGTGCGCGTCCGATTCGCCGACGCTCCCGTACCCGATCTGCCGCGCACGGTCGAGATCGCCGATCGGGGATTCTTCTGGCTGCACACCCAGGCCGACGGCCCTGGCGACGAGGTGACCATCGGCCCCGACCAGCCCGGCGAGCTCGCCGCCGCGCTCACGAAGCTGCTGTCCTGAACGTCTTGCTCAGTCGGTAGCCGCGAGCAGGGCCTGCTTGAGCTCCCTGGCCGCGGCTTCCGGATCGGCCGCTTCGGTGATCGCGCGGACAACGACGACCCGACGCGCACCCGCGGACAGCACTTCGGGCAGACGAGCCGCGTCGACACCGCCGATCGCGAACCACGGCATCGACGGATGGGCATCGGCGGTGGACCGCACCAGGTCGATGCCAGCGGCCTGACGGCCCGGCTTCGTCGGGGTTGTCCAGATCGGGCCGGTGCAGAAGTAGTCCAGGTGGCCGTCGATCGCGGCGAGACCGGCCTGGGCGCGGTTGTGGGTGGACCGGCCGATCACCACGTCGGGACCGAGGATGCGGCGCGCGTAGGCGGGCGGTAGGTCGCCCTGGCCGAGATGCAGGACGTCGGCGCCGGCGGCCAGCGCGATGTCGGCGCGGTCGTTCACCGCGAGCAACGCACCGTGCCTGCGGGTGGCCGACTTGATCTCGGCGAGCGCGCCGAGCTCGGCCTTGGCCTCCAGCGGGCCGAATTCGGCCTCACCGGGTGACCCCTTGTCTCTGAGCTGCACGATGTCGACGCCACCCGCGAGCGCGGCATCGACGAACCGGGCCAGATCACCCTTGTCCCGGCGCGCGTCGGTGCACAGATACAGCAGCGCGCTGGACAAGCGCTCCCTTGGCGGGACGGAACGATTCGGATGGGAGGGCTGCACGGTGTCGACGGTAGTCGCGCTACCGTGGAGACGCGAACGCCGAGGCGTTCGACAGGCGGAAAAAGACAGGTGGAACGTGATGCGGACTCTGGCGGTCGTTGGCGGCGGCGCCGTCGGACTCGCCGTCGCGTGGCAGGCCGCCGAGGCGGGCTGGACCGTCACCGTCTTCGATCCGGCGCCCGGCTCCGGCGCGTCCTACGTGGCGGGCGGCATGCTCGCGCCGCTGTCGGAGGGCTGGCCCGGTGAGGACCGGGTGCTGGCTTTCGGCGCGGCCGCGCTCGATGCCTGGCCCGCGTTCGCCGAGCGGCTGCACGCGGTGACCGGCGAATCGGTGTTCGTCGCCGACGAGACACTGACCGTCGCCCTCGACGGCGCCGATGCCGCCGACCTGCGCACCGTCGCGGACTGGCTGGCCGGCTTCGGTCACGACCTGCGGGTGCTGGATCGCGCCGGTGTGCGCGCGGTGGAGCCCGTGCTGGCCCGCACGGTCCGGGCCGGTCTGCTGGCCACCACCGAACCCGCGATCGATAACCGCAGGGTGCTGCGTGCACTGCGTGCCGCGTGTACCGCCGCCGGTGTCGAGATTCGCGCGGAAGCCGTTGCCGCACTGGACGATCTACCGCACGACCGGGTGGTGCTCGCCGCGGGCGCCCGCTCCGCCGACCTGTGGCCCGGCCTGCCGGTGCGGCCGGTGAAGGGCGAGATCCTGCGGCTGCGGCAGCGTCCCGGCGTGAGTCCGGCGCCGAGCCGGGTGATCCGGGCGCGCGTGCACGGCAGGCAGGTCTACCTGGTGCCACGCGAGGACGGCATCGTCGTCGGCGCCACCCAATACGAAGCCGGTTTCGACACCACGGTCACCGTCGGCGGCGTACGCGACCTGATCGCCGACGCCGAGGCGATCCTGCCCGGCATCTCGGAATACGAACTGGCCGAGGCGAATGCGGGCTCCCGCCCCGGCACCCCCGACAACCTGCCGCTGCTCGGCCCGCTCGACGACCGGGTCGTCGCCGCCACCGGCCACGGCCGCAACGGCATGCTCACCCTCGCCCTCACCGCGACCCTCGTCCCGCGCCTGCTCGGCGACGAGTCGCCCGCGATCGCGGAAGTCGCATCACCGCAACGCTTTCCGGCGTTGCAGCTGTTCCAAGGAGGAGTTCGATGACCTCGACCATTCCGATCGGTGTCACCGTCAACGGTGTCGACCACGAGTTCGCCGAGCCATTGAGCATCCGCGAACTGCTCACCCGACTCGAATTGCCGTGCCAGGGCGTGGCATTGGCGGTCGACGGCGCGGTCTTCCCGAAGTCGCGCTGGGACGAGCCCGTCGGCCGCGGCTGGACCATCGAGGTGCTGACGGCGGTGCAGGGTGGCTGAGCCGACGCCACTGCGCATCGCGGACAAGGAATTCGGCTCGCGCCTGATCATGGGCACCGGCGGCGCCGAGAACCTGGCCGTCCTCGAAGAGGCCCTTGTCGCCTCCGGCACCGAGCTCACCACCGTGGCCATGCGCCGGGTCGACGCCGCGGGCGGTACCGGGGTCCTCGACCTGCTCAAGCGCCTCGACATCACCCTGCTGCCCAACACCGCGGGCTGCCGCACCGCCGCCGAGGCCGTGCTCACCGCGCAGCTGGCGCGCGAGGCGCTCGACACCAACTGGGTCAAGCTCGAGGTCGTCGCCGACGAACGCACCCTGCTGCCCGACCCGTTCGAGCTGCTCGACGCCGCCGAACAGCTGGTCGACGACGGTTTCGTCGTCCTGCCCTACACCAACGACGACCCGGTGCTCGCCAAGCGCCTCGAGGACGCGGGCTGCGCCGCGGTCATGCCGCTCGGTTCCCCGATCGGCACCGGTCTCGGCATCGGCAACCCGCACAACATCGAGATGATCGTCGCCGCCGCGGGCGTGCCGGTCATCCTCGACGCGGGCATCGGCACCGCCAGCGACGCCGCCCTCGCCATGGAACTCGGCTGCTCGGCGGTGCTGCTGGCCACCGCGGTCACCAGGGCCCGCGAGCCGGAGCTGATGGCCTCGGCGATGGCGGCGGCCGTGCGGGCCGGTTACCTCGCCCGCGAGGCGGGCCGCATCCCCAAGCGGTTCTGGGCTCAGGCTTCTTCCCCAGCAAGGTAAGGGTCGGGGTCATCCTCGAGGATGACCCGACTCGCGACCTCCCGGCGACGCGCTCGCCACTTTTGTCGGGCAAGCTGTGGCTCATGATCGAGCTGAGGGGCCTGACCAAGCAATTCGGCCAGACCGTCGCGGTGCAGGATCTCTCGTTCACCGTCCACCCAGGACAGGTGACCGGGTTCCTCGGACCCAACGGTGCCGGTAAATCGACGACCATGCGGATGATCCTCGGCCTCGACCGGCCGACTTCGGGTACCGCGCTGATCGACGGCAAGCGCTACGAGGATCTGGAGCGTCCGCTGACCCAGGTCGGCGCGCTGCTGGACGCCAAGTGGGTGCATCCGAACCGTTCGGCGCGCGCGCACCTGGAGTGGTTGGCCGTGTCCAACGACCTGCCGAAGTCGCGGGTCGAGGAGGTGCTGCGGCTGGTCGGCCTGTCCGAGGTGGCGGGCAAGAACGCGGGCGGGTTCTCGCTGGGTATGTCGCAGCGGCTCGGCCTGGCGGGCGCCCTGCTCGGCGATCCGAAGGTGCTGCTGTTCGACGAGCCGGTCAACGGCCTCGATCCCGAGGGCATCCTGTGGATCCGCCGGTTCATGCAGCGGCTGGCCGCCGAGGGTCGCACTGTGCTCGTGTCGAGCCACCTGCTCTCGGAGATGGCCCAGACCGCCGAGCACCTGATCGTCATCGGGCGTGGTCAGCTCATCGCCGACACCACCACCAAGGACTTCATCGACCGCGCCTCCGAGCAGTCGGTCCGGGTCCGCAGCCCCCAGCTGGACCAGCTGCGCAGCCTGCTCACCTCGCACGGCATGACCGTGCGGGAAGAGGGCGATGCCGCGCTGATCGTCGCGGGCGTGACCAGCGACGAGGTCGGCAAGGTGGCCGGAACCAACAACGTCACGCTCTACGAGCTGGCACCGCAGCAGGCCTCCCTCGAGGAGGCGTTCATGCGGATGACCGGCGGCGCGGTGGAGTACCACGGCGCAGGCTTCGACCAGGTGATGGGAGGTGCGCTCTGATGGGCGTGCTCGCTGCGGAACGAATCAAGCTCACCTCGACCCGCTCGCCCTGGTGGTGCTCGGCGATCGTGGTTGTCCTCGGCATCGGCTTGGCCGCGCTGATCGCGCTGGTCACCCGGGCCGAGAACACCCCGCCCGGGGAAATGCCGACCCTGCTCACCCCGAGCCTGGTGACCTCCGGCGTCTCCGGCTTCGGCGTGATGGTGCTGATGATCATGGCCGCGCTGACGGTGACCAGCGAATACCGCTTCGGCGTCATCCGCGCCAGCTTCCTCGCGGTGCCGAACCGGTCGAAGGTCATCCTGTCCAAGGCGGGCCTGGTCGGCGTGTACGCCGCGGTGCTGACCGGTGTGCTCGCGCTCATCGCCTTCGCGGTATCCAAGCTGTTCGTCGGTGACGACGCGCCGCTGCTGGTACTCGACGGCAACTGGCGGGCCATCTACGGCATCCCGATCTACGCCTTCCTGTGCGTGGTACTGGCCATCGGCGTCGGCGTGCTGGTGCGCCAGTCCGCCGCCGCGATCTCGCTGATCGTGCTCTGGTCGCTGCTGCTGGAGGGTCTGCTCGGCGCGTTCGGCAGCTTCGGCCGCACCGTGAAGCCGTTCCTGCCGTTCCAGAACGCGCAGCGCTTCCTGACCGTCGAAGAGGTCGCGGGCAACTGGCACTGGGGCGTGTGGGGCAGCCTGATCTACTTCGCCGTCTTCGTGGCGATCGTGTTCGCCGGTGCGCTCGTGGTGGTCAACCGCCGCGACGCCTGACAAGCCAGCCCGGGCTGCCCTCGCAAGAGCCCGGGCCGCGAGGGTCGCGACCTTGTCGGGAGGTCGCGCGACCCGGCCTTCGGCTGCCGCTGCCCGGTTGCCGAAGGTGCGACCGCCGGTCCGCTGCACACAAGCAGCGG
>NZ_JBHXAY010000009.1:0-115048 GCF_042728775.1 Nocardia sp. NPDC060259 | reverse complement strand
CGCACCTGCTCGGGTGCGCCGCCGTCGGTCATTGTGCGCGCTTGCGCCAGCGCAGGGGCGGCATGCCGTAGCGGCGGTGGAAGGCGCGGTTGAAGGCGGCCTCGGAGTGATAGCCGACGGCGCCCGCGACGCGGCCGACCGGTTCGGTGGTCGAAGCGAGCAGATGGGCGGCGTGTTCGAGACGCCGGTCGGTGACGTAGGCGCCGGGGGATCGGCCGAGTAGCCGGGTGAATCGTTCGGTGAAGGTGGAGCGGGACAGGCTGGCCAGTGCCGCGAGTTCGGCGACCTGCCACTGGCGGTCGGGGTTGTTGTGGATCGTGGTGAGGACCGGGCCGAAGGCGGGATCCAGCGCCGCGGTCAGCCAGCCGGGGGCGGCGCCGTCGGCGGACCAGGCACGCAGCGCGTGGATGAACAGCAGGTCCAGGATGCGCGAGATCATCACGCCGGCACCGGGTCTGGCGTCGGTGACCTCGACGACGAGTAGTTGCAGACTCAGGGTCAGCCAGTCGCGATCGGCGCCGGCGCGGATCAGTACCGCGGCGGGCAGTACCGACAGCAACGGATCGGCGATCGTTTCCTCGACCCCGAAAGTGCCGGTGACCCAGCGCGGCGTCGCCGGATCCGTCAGGTCCTGCACGCGGCGGAAACTGTCGGCGGCGGTGAGATCGCGCTCGGCGGGAGCGGGCGATCCGGCGCTGAGCACGTGGCGATCCCCTCGGGCGAGCAATGCCATATCGCCCTCGCGCAGGGTGAACGACTGTCCGTCGACGTGGAGCTCGAGGTCGCCTCGCTCGGCGATGTGCAGCAGGCGAATACCACTCGGAATCGCTATCGCGAACGGTGCCGGGGGCGCGCACCGGACGAGCCGATCGCCGCGCAGCCGGACGGTGTGCAGGATGTCCGACAGGGCGTCCAGCTCGGTATCGGGTGCGAGGGGACTGCCAGTGGTCGGTTGATCGGCAAAATTTCCCGGCCTAACAGTCATGGTATTTGCCTCATCATCCAAATATCGTGGATCTTGCTCGTCGCGTCAATCGGCGCGAACCCGACCGGCAGAGAGGAATGACATGGCCGCCAAGCCGACAATCGTTCTGGTTCATGGTTTCTGGGGTGGTGCCGCGCATTGGGCGAAGGTGATCGTGGAGTTGAACCGGCGTGGCTATTCGGCGCAGCACGCGGTCGAGAACCCGCTCACCTCGCTGGCCGAGGACGCCGAGCGGACCAGGAAGATGGTCGCCCAGGTCGACGGCCCGGTGCTCCTGGTCGGGCACTCCTACGGTGGTGCGGTGATCACCGAGGCCGGTGACCTGCCCAATGTCGCGGGCTTGGTCTATGTCGCGGCCTTCGCGCCCGATGCGGGGGAGAGCCCCGGTGCGATCAGTCAGGAGCAGCCGCCCGCCGCGTTCGCCGATATCGCGCCGGATTCGGACGGCTACCTGTGGATCGCGCAGGACAAGTTCCGCGAAAGCTTCTGTCAGGACCTGACTTCCGACGAGGCGCTGGTGATGGCGGTGACACAGAAGGCACCGCTCGCCTCGACCTTCGGTGACACGGTGACAGCGCCCGCGTGGAAGGCGAAGCCCAGCTGGTATCAGGTGTCCACGGAAGACCGGATGATCCATCCGGACAACGAGCGCCGGATGGCCGCGCGGATGAACCCGCGCAAGACCATCGAACTCGCCGCGAGCCACGCGTCGCTGGCCTCGCAGCCGGGGCCGGTGACCGACCTGATCGAGACGGCGGCGCGCGACATCGCGGACTGAGACGCCGGAAACGGCGGCGGAGCGATCCGCCGCCGTTCCGCTGTCCGCGGCGATGGGGCCGAAGTCCTCCGCTGCGGTCCGTAGCGTCGTCGGTATGAGTAGCGAGATCGTCCCATTCCACATCGACACCGCCCAGTCGGACCTGGATGACCTGCACCGCAGGTTGACCGAGGCGCGCTGGCCCGACCAGCAGCCAGGCGCGGAATGGAGTCGCGGTGTGCCGGTGGAGTATCTGCGGGAACTGGCCGAGTATTGGCGCACCACCTACGACTGGCGGGCCGCCGAGGCGGAGCTGAACACGTATCCGCAGTTCGTCACCGAAATCGACGGCCAGCGGATCCATTTCCTGCATGTGCGCTCCGCGCGGCCGGAGGCGACGCCGTTGCTCCTCACGCACGGTTGGCCGGGGTCGATCGTCGAATTCCTCGACGTGATCGGCCCGCTCACCGACCCCGGCGCCCACGGCGGCGACCCCGCCGACGCCTTCCACCTGGTGATCCCCTCCCTGCCCGGGTACGGATTCTCCGGTCCGGTAACCGAACCCGGCTGGAACGCGCCCAGGATCGCCGCGGCGTGGCTCGAATTGATGAGCAGGCTCGGCTACGAGCGGTATGGGGCCCAGGGTGGCGACTGGGGCGCGTTCATCACCCCGGAGGTCGGGCGCGCGGGCGGTGACCGGGTGATCGGCATCCACGTCAATGCCGCGACGTTCGGGTTCATCCCGTTCGGTCCGGTCTCCGATGCGGAGAAGGCGACGATGACCGAGGCCGAGCTCGCCCGGCTGGACCGGCTCGCGCTGTTCAAGAGCGAGGGCAGCGGCTACTTCCGCATCCAGTCGACCCGTCCGCAGACGCTGGCCTACGGCCTGCACGATTCACCGATCGGCCAGCTCGCCTGGATCGTCGAGAAGTTCAAGGAGTGGACGTTCCCGGCCGACGGCCTCCCCGAGGCGGCGGTGGACCGTGATCGCCTGCTCACCAATGTGATGCTCTACTGGCTGACCGGCACCGCGGGCTCCTCGGCCGCCCTCTACTACGAGGCGATGCACACCCGCTCCTGGCCCACCTCGCCGCTGACGACGCCGACCGGTGTCGCCGTCTTCGCCGAGGACGTCGCGATCCGCCGTTACGCCGAGGGCAATGCCGACATCGTGCACTGGTCGGAGTTCGACCGTGGCGGGCATTTCGCGGCGATGGAGGCGCCGGACCTGCTGGTCGGGGATATCCGCGCGTTCTTCCGGGGTCTGCGCTGACTCAGCGATCCCACGGTGCCCGCAGATCCGGGTCGTCGAAGGCTTTCGCCGCGTCCAGGTAGAGCGCGGAGATCCGGTGCTTCACCCGGTCGCGGTCCGCTTCGGAGATGTCGGCTTGATCGAGCCGGGCCGCGGCGTTGGTGACGGCGTGGAAGACCCGGGTGGGCTGTCCGTCGATGATGTCGGCGACCGGGAACTTGTAGTCGGCCTCGGTGGCCGGGTTCCCGCCGGGCTGCCGGTACAGATAGATGCCGGCCAGCTTGCGCGGATCGCCCTTGGCCCATTCGAGCGCGTCGTGCTCGGCGCGGTGACCGTTCCATTCGTGGT
This sequence comes from Nocardia sp. NPDC060259, assembly GCF_042728775.1. Classification (NCBI taxonomy): domain Bacteria; kingdom Bacillati; phylum Actinomycetota; class Actinomycetes; order Mycobacteriales; family Nocardiaceae; genus Nocardia; species Nocardia sp. NPDC060259. The sequence goes on along the minus strand of NZ_JBHXAY010000009.1, from coordinate 111,706 downwards.
CACGCGGCGCCCACGGGAGATCCAGGTCGGCGGCATTGTCGGAGGTGGGCGGGACATCGCCCTCGGAGTGCGCAACCATGTTTCCTCCTCGTACGGCGGCGACGGAGCAACGGCACCGGGACGGCGCGACGTCATGGATCACTGTCCGCCATGATAGCAATCACGCTGCTACCTGCGGTTTGCCCATGGAATTCGGGCTTTTCCGAGCTGCGTGGTTGCGGATCTAATCGGGAGATGACCGCGATCGGACAGCAGGCCACCCTCGGTGCGATCCTCGGTCGCGGCGGCACCGGCGACCGGATCGCCGTCGTCGACGGTGGCCGTACCTGGACCTACGCCGCCATGGCCGACTCGGCGAATCGGCTCGCCAGGGAGCTGATCGCGCACGCGGTCGGCCCGGAAACCGTAGTGGTGCTGGCGCTGCCGCGCTCGGCGGAGCTGGTGCGGGCGGTGTGCGCGGTCGCGGCGACCGGCGCCGCGATTCTGCCGATGGACCTGCGCCAGCCGCAGGCCCGGCGCCGCTATCTGCTGGCCGACTCCGCCGCCACGATCGGCATCACCACCCGGGCGATGCTCGCCGACCTGCCCGCGTGGATCACCTGGCTGGTGCTCGACGACCCGGACCTCGTGCGGCGCTGCGCCGACCGCGATCCGGCTCCGCTCACCGACGCCGACCGCGTCCGGCCGACACACCTCGATCAGCTCGCCTACGTCCTCTACACCTCCGGGTCGACCGGTGCGCCGAAATCCGTCGCGGTGACCCATCGCGGTCTGGCGCCGCTGGTCGCCGAGGTGTCTGCACGGCTCGGCTCCCTGCGGAACGCGCGCGTATTACAGTCCGCCTCACCGGGTTTCGACATCTTCGTGCACGAACTCGTCCTGACCTTCACCCATGGCGCGACCGCGATCATCGTGCCACCGGAGATCACCGGTGGCGGTGAGCTCGACGAGCTGATCGCGGGGCAGCGCGTCACCCACGCGGTGCTCACGCCGGGCGTGCTGGCGACCCTCGACCCGAACCGGCACGTGACGCTGCGTGGACTGGTGGTGGGCGGTGATGTCTCCGATCCGGCGCTGGTCGCCCGCTGGGCGCCCGGCCGGACTTACGTGAACAGCTACGGCCCGACCGAGACGACCGTGGTCGTCACCGCAGCGCCGCTGGTGGCGGGCGGGCCGGTCGTGCTCGGTCCGGTGTTCGACGGCTGGTCGGCGCGGATCCTCGACGAGCGGTTACGTCCGGTGCCGCCCGGCGAGCCCGGTGAGCTGTACCTGTCCGGGCCTGGTGTCGCGCGCGGCTACCGGCGCAGGCCGGGTGCGACCGCGACGCGCTTCGTGGCCGATCCTTTCGATCCGGCGGGCGCGCGAATGTATCGCACCGGCGATCTGGTCCGGGTGCGTGCCGACGACGGCATGACACTGGAATTCCTCGGCCGCACGGATTTTCAGCTCAAGGTGCTCGGCATCCGGCTCGAGCCGGGCGAGATCGACGCGGTGCTCACCGGACATGAGGCCGTCCGCTCCGCTGTCACGACCGGGTGGCGGACCCCAGCGGGTGCGCTGGTTCCGGTGAGCTATGTGACGCCGGAGCCGGGGCGCGCCGTCGATACCGGCGCGCTTCTGACGTTCGCGCGGGAACGGCTCGCCGCGCACGCGGTGCCCGCGGCGGTGGTTGTCCTCGACGAGCTACCGCTGACCCCTGTCGGCAAGGTCGACCGGGCCGCGTTGCCCGCCCCGGTGTTCGCGTCGAACGGTGGTCCGGCGCCGACGGATTCGGTCGAACGGCTGGTCGGCACCGTCATCGCCGGTCTGCTCGGCGTGGAATCCGTCGGTGTCGACGACGACTTCTTCGCCCTGGGCGGCAACTCCCTGCTCGCCGCCCAGCTCGGCGCGCGATTGGCGGCGGCGACCGGCAAGCACGTCCCGGTGCGCACCGTGTTCGACGCGCCGACGGTGGCGCGGCTCGCGGTGGCGGTACGGCACCTGTCGAAGACCGCGCCGCGGCCCCCGGTGACCCGCCGCGGTCGGCCCGCATCGCTGCCCCTTGCTCCTGCCCAGCAACGCTTGTGGGTCCTGAACCGGCTCGACCACCGGTCACCGGCGGACAACATCGCGCTGGCGGTGCGGCTGCGCGGGCCGCTCTCGGTCGCCGCGCTGGGAGCCGCATTCGATGATGTGGTCGAACGGCACGAACCGCTGCGCACGCTCTACCTCGACGAGGACGGCGTCGGCAGCCAGCACATTCTGCCGATCGATCGCGCGCGTACCGCTCTCGCCACGGTTCCACTCCAGGCGGCCGAGCTCACTGCCGCGCTGGCCGAGTTCGGAACGGACGGTTTCGATCTCACCACCGAATTGCCGCTGCGGACACGTCTTTTCGCCCTGGGCGAGGACGATCATGTGCTGGCCGTTGTCGTCCACCACATCAGCGCCGACGGCTGGTCGCTCGGTCCACTGCTGCGGGATCTGCTCGGCGCGTACACGGCGCACCTACGTCAGACCGGGTGTCGCCGAGCGAGTTTCCCGACAGCTGGCACCTCCGCCGATCCGGCACTCGCGGCGGGTGTGGTGCCTGAGGCAGATCGGGTGCCTGGGGCGGGTTCGGCACCCGAGGCACGACGGGTGCTCGCAGCGGATTCGGTGCCCGGGGCAGGTCGGGTGCTCGCGGCAGATCCGGCGGCCGAGGCAGATCCGGCGCCCGAGGCGGATTGGGCCCGAGGGGAAAGTGGGCCGCTCGCACGCGCGCTTGCGCCGCTGCCCGTCTCGTACGTCGATTACGCACTGGCGCAGTGGGACTGGATCACGCACGACAACGGTGCGGCGATGCTTGACGGGCAGCTGCGGTATTGGCGGGCCAGGCTCGCCGGACTGGCTCCGCGACTGGAACTGCCGGTCGACCGCCCGCATCCGCCGGTCGCGTCCGGGCGCGGTGCGGTGAGCACCTTCGAATTCGACGCCGAGCTCACCGCCCGGATCCGCCGGATCGCGGTGGCGCACGGCGCGACCCAGTTCATGGTGCTGCACGCGATACTCGCGGTGGCACTGGCCCGCTCCGGTGGCGGCGCGGATATCGCCATCGGCACACCGGTGGCCGGGCGCGCCGGACCAGAACTCGACGATCTCGTAGGCATGTTCGTCAACATGGTCGTGCTGCGCATGACGGTCGACCCGGCCGACCCCTTCACAGCGTTGCTCACCCGCGCCCGCGACATCGACCTCGGCGCCCTGGCCAACGCCGACATCCCGTTCGAACGGGTCGTCGAGGCTCTGGACCCGCCCCGCACCCGCGCACACCACCCGCTGTTCCAGGTGGTGCTCACCGCCGCGACCGATGCGGGCACGGTCGGAACCGACCTGGGCGGACTGACAGTCGAACCCGTCGACCCGGTCGAATCCCCGGCGAAATTCGACCTCCAGCTGACGATGTCGGACCCTGCCGCGGCCACCATCGGCGTGGCGATCACCTACGCGACCGACCTGTTCGACCGCGACACGATCGACCAGCTGGTCCACACCGTGGAGCGGATCACCCGCGCGGTCACCGCGAACCCGTCGGCCGCGGTCGGCGACATCGACCTGATCGACGAGACCGGCCCGGTGGCGGTACGGGCCCCCGCGTCGCACCGCCCCGACCAGCGCACCCTGGGCGACCTGTTCGACCTCGCCGCGCACCGTCATCGGAATGCCGTCGCGATCCGGGCAGGCGAAACCACCGTGACCTACGGGGAACTCGACGACCGCAGCGCCGCCCTCGCCCGGGAATTGGTGGCGGCCGGTGCGGGCCCGGAGCGCCGGGTCGCCGTCCGCATACCCCGCTCGGCCGACCTGGTCGTGGCGATCGTCGGCGTGGTGCGCAGCGGCGCGGCATATGTTCCCGTCGATCCCGACTATCCGCCCGACCGGATCGACTACCTGTTGGCCGACGCACGACCGGTATGTGTGATCGCTTCGGGCTTGACCGTCCACGGGGTCGACGAGCCGGGGCAGGGATCGGTGGCCCGAACCGAACCGGTCCGCAGTGCCCGCGCGGAGAACGTTGCCTACGTGATCTACACCTCCGGCTCGACGGGGGCACCGAAAGGGGTGGCGGTCGAGCATCGTCAGGTCGTCGCGCTGCTCGAGCGGACCCGGCGCGTCCTGTCGACCCGGTCCACCGATGTGTGGGCGCTGTTCCATTCGGTCGCGTTCGACTTCTCGGTGTGGGAACTGTGGGGTGCGCTCACGACCGGTGCGACGCTCGTCGTCATCGACAAGGACACCGCGCGCTCACCGGAGCAGCTGCGGGAGCTCCTTGTCCGCGAGCGGGTTTCGGTGCTCGGTCAGACCCCATCCGCCTTCGCCGGGCTGGACGACGCCGATGCTCGTGCCACCGGTGCTCGACTTGCGTTGCGCAGCATCGTCTTCGGTGGTGAGGCCCTCGATCCGCGACGGCTCTCCGCTTGGATCGGTCGGCACGGCGCCTCAGGTCCCGCACTGGTCAACATGTTCGGCATCACCGAGACCACGGTGCACGTCACGCACACGAGGATTGCCACCGGTGCTCACACCCGGGCGGGCAGCCCGGTCGGCCGGCCGCTCGACGGATTCACCGTGCAGATTCTCGACGACCGGTTGCGGCCGGTGCCGACGGGTGTCGTCGGCGAGATCTACGTCGCCGGTGCGCAGGTGACGCGCGGCTACCTGCGCCGGCCCGGTCTGACCGCGACCCGGTTCGTCGCGAATCCCGGTTCCGTGGGCGGTGTCCTGTACCGCTCGGGTGACCTCGGCCGGTGGACACGCGAGGGCACACTCGAACACTTCGGGCGCGCGGATCGGCAGGTGAAGATTCGCGGTTTCCGCATCGAGCCCGCCGAAGTCGAAGTGGCACTGCTGGATTGCCCCGGTGTCGGCGCCGCCGCCGTGGTGGTGCGCGACGATCCGGCGACCGGTCCCCAGCTGGTCGGCTATGTCGTACCGGGTGGCAGGAAAGGTGCGATCACCGGCGGTGGCAACGGCGCGATCATCGATGCCGGGAACTCCGCGGTCACCGATGGCGGGAACAGCGCGATCACCGGGGGCGGGTACACACCGCTCACAGGTAGCGGGGTCCGCGCGCAGCTGCGTGATCGGCTGCCCGAGCATCAGGTCCCCGCGGCGGTCGTCGTCATCGACGCGCTGCCCCTCACCGCGAACGGCAAACTCGATCTCGGCCGGTTGCCGAGCCCCGCGTTCAGCTCCGATCGTGCCTACCGCGCACCCCGGGGCCCGGTAGAGCAGCGGATCGCGGCGGTGTTCGCCGAGTTGCTCGGTCGCGATCGGGTCGGCGCCGACGATTCCTTCTTCGACCTCGGCGGCAACTCGATGGTCGCGACCCGGTTGGTAGCGCGGCTGCGCTCCGAATTGCCGGCCGAGGTCGCCCTGGCCTGGCTGTTCAGTGATCCGTCCCCGGCCGGCCTGGCACGCCGGATCGCCGAGGACACCGGCGAGGAATCGGCGCTGGCGCCGGTGCTCGCCCTCCGCGCGCGTGGTAGCGGCGCACCGCTGTTCTGCGTCCATCCGGTGGTCGGCCTGTCCTGGAGTTTCGCCGGTCTGTCCACCGAGCTGGACTGCCCGCTGTACGGCGTGCAATCCCCGGCGATCGTCGAGGACGCGCCGCCGCCCGAGTCGATCGACGCGCTCGCCGCCGACTACGTGACCAGAATTCGCGCCGTCCAGCCGCACGGACCGTACCGGCTGCTCGGCTGGTGCGTCGGCGGCGTGATCGCGCACGCCATGGCCGTGCGATTGCAGGATCTGGGGGAGCAGGTCGACGTGCTGGCGATGCTGGACTCCTTCGTCGGCGACGTCGGCTACCGCAGCGAGGCGCCGGTGACCGTCGGCGACCTGCTCGGACAGTTCGGCACCGAACACGAACTCGCCACGCCCGTCACCGATTTCACGCCGGAGGACGCCGTGGCACTGGTGTCGAACCTGCCCGGCCCGTTCGACGAGCTGACCGAGGAACGGGTGCACCGGCTCTTCGCGGGCATCCTGCACGCCCAGGTGATCGGTGCGGCGCATCGCCCCCGTGTCTTCCACGGTGACCTGCTGTTCTTCACCGCGGACCGCGACGACCGCGGCGAGGGCAGAGCAGCCGGGGCGTGGCGGGACCACATCGCCGGGAACATCCGCGATGTCGCCGTCGACGCCACCCACTGGGACATCACCGGCGCGGCCGCGCTGCGAACGATCGGGCCCGTGCTGGCCGCCGCGCTCGAGGGGTGGGCGACGGCACAGCGCGCCGCGAGCTGACGGTGGTGGCGGCCCCTCGTCGCCACCACCGGGTCAGTGCAGCGCCGCCAGGCCGCGACGGTCGATCTTCCCGGTCGGCGTGCGCGGGAGTTCGTCGACGAACACCACGTCACGGGGAGCTTTGAACCGGGCCAGATGGGATTTCACATACGCGCGGACCGCGTCGGCGTCGAGGTCACCCGCACGGACGACGAAGGCGGCGAGGCGCTGCCCGAACTCCTCGTCGGGGACGCCGATCACCGCGGCCTCGGTGACGTCCGGATGCCGGTAGAGCAGGTCCTCGACCTCGCCGGGAAAGACGTTCTCGCCGCCGGAGACGATCATGTCGTCGTCCCTGCCGTCGATGAAAAGCCTTCCGGCGGCGTCGAAATGGCCGAGATCGCCGGTGCTCATCAGGCCGCCCCTGAGCTGTTTGGAGCCGCCGCCGGAGTAGCCGTGGAAGGCGATCGAGTTGCCGACATGGACGGTGCCGACGATTCCCGGCTCGCTGACCCTGGTGTCACCGTCGTAGAGCGCCACGGTGATGCCGACCGGCGGTCTACCCACCGTGCCGGGAGCGGCGATCCAGTCCTCGGGGGTGGCGATGGTGGCGGTGCCGGTCTCGGTGCAGCCGTAGAAGTTGTAGATGACCGGGCCGAACGTCTCGATCGCCCTGGTGCCCAGCGACGAGGGCAGCGCGGCGCCCGCCGTGAACACGATTCGCAGCGAGCTGGTGTCGGTGGCGGACAACACTTCTGGGCCGAGATCGAGAATGCGGCGCAGCATCGTCGGTACCAGCACCACCATGTCGGCACGATGCTCGCCGATCTGGGTGAGCGCCCGGTGGGCATCGAACCGGCCGTGCACCACGATGGTCGAGCCCAGATTCAGCGCCAGAATGAACTGCGACAGCGCCGTGCCGTGGAACAGCGGCGCGCACAACAGCATGGTCTGCCCGCGACGCAACGGCACCCGATCGACGAATTGCGCACCGGCCAAGGGCGATTCGACCCGTCGCGGCGCACCCTTCGGCGTTCCGGTGGTACCGCCGGTGAGCAGGACGAAACCGCCCTGCTCGGCCGGGACGGGCGCCCGGGTTCCCGGATCGGCACCCGCGGTATCGAGCAGAGTGATGCCGTCGGCCAGCTCACCGCCGAGAGCGGACAGGCTCTGGTCGAGCACGAGGGCCCCGACCTGTTCCCTGGCGAGCACATCACGCAGTTGCGCCGCACCGAAACCGGTGTTGAGCAGCACCAGCCGCGCACCGAGTTTCCCTGCGGCGGCCATGGTTTCGACCAGCGGCAGCCCGTCTGGGCACAGCACCCCGATGGTGTCCCGCGCGGTCAGGCCGTCCGCATGCCAGCGGGCCGCGATCGCGTCACTGCGCTGATCGAGTTCGCGATAGCTGATCCGCCGAGCACCGTCGACCAGCGCGACCCGATGCGGTGTGCGCCGCGCCGAGGTGCGGATGCCGCCGGCGATCGGGCCGAAAACGCGCATCGCACGGGCGGTACGGACGAGCTGATCGGGACGCCGCAGGTCGACGAGTCCGGCCCGCTGCATGACACGGAGCTGTCGTGCCGCTGTGCTCGCGGCACGTGCCCAGGTAGCCGCGCGAGAACGGCTCAACATACCCGCGGCCCCGGGTCCGCGCCCGCGGTTACCGCGAGCAGCCAGGCGACGGTCCCGATCTCGGGAACGATCTCGGCACTGATGTGCTCCGACATCGGCACCCAGAACATGCGCAGATTCACCCCGCGCGCACAGTAGGCGGCGGCGATGTCGTCGATGGCCAGTTCGGCGGGCAGCAGCTGATCGGTGGTCGAATGCCACATGAGCAGGGGAATGTCGGGGGTGTTCTCGGGGCGGCCGAAGCTCGCCGCCGACAGCGCTTCGTGCGCCGCGGCCAGCGCCGCCTGCGGATCGGTCAGATAGTCGACGACCGGGCGCAGCAGAGTGGAGGCGACGGCGGTGTAAAGGCAGCGGTTCTCCAGATCGCGGGCGACCTGGTGTCCCTCCGGAGTGAGGTACCGCTGCAACGCCTGATCGAACTCGGGGTATTCGCGGGCCAGGCCGAGGATGGCGAGCCAGCCGGTGAAGTTGGCCTGCGGCTGCTGACCCGAGATGGCGAACGGCGCGATCGCGACCTTGTCACCCGGGATGCCGCCCTGGGCGCTGCCCCGGATGTCGAGCTCAGGGGCGTAGTGGCGGCGCTGTTCGGCCGCCGACGCCGAGGAATTGCCGCCGCCGGAATAGCCCCACAGGCCCACCGGCGACGCTGCGAGACCGAGGCCGCCGCGCTGCGCCGCGCGGATACCGTCGAGCACCATCCGGCCCTCGGCCGGGGACATGATCGTGTTCCGCTTGCCGTCGAAATCGGTGACGACCACCGCGGCGCCCGCGGCCAGGAACTGCGCGATCAGCGCGACTTCCTTCTGGATTCCCGCCCGCAGCGTGTACGAGGGATTGCACTGCTGACCGAGGCTGTCGATCGCCTCCTGATACGAAATCAGCGGGCGCGCACCGGGACCCAGCCACGGAATGCCGGGCACGAGCACGGTGGTCGCGGTCGCGAGCGGGTTGTCCTGGGCATCGGTACTGCGCAACAGCAGCTGGGTGGTGTGCACCGGGACGGGGATGCCGAGCGTGTAGGTCTGCACGACGCGGCTGCGGATGACATCGCCGTTGGCGTAGCCGCCGAAGTCGGCCGGATCGTCGTACCAGGGGTCGTTCTGCGGTGTCGGTAGCGGCACGACCGCCGGATACACCTGTGCCTCGTTCGGCAACGGCGGCAGTTCGAAGTCCTCGCCGACGGCGGGGCCCGCGGCCAGTGCCAGCACCGCGACGCCGAGCAGGGCGGTGGCGCCGAGGCGCCGGGATCGGTAGGTGGCCGTGCTGCGCTGCATGGCATCTCCTTCACTAGGTGATCCCGATTACAGCAGGTTCCCTTGTTTAGAACAAGAGTTCTTGTTCTTATTGCGTGATCGGTAGGCTGAGCTGCGTGACGTCGACCGAGAAGACTCAGCCTCGCTCCCGGCGCATCCAGGGTCTGGACGCCGAGCAACGCCGCGCGCGCAGGCGCGAGCAGATCCTGGCGGCCGCGTTCGAACTGATCGCCGCCGAGGGGTACGTCAACACCGCGATCGAGCAGATCTGCCAGACCGCCTTCGTCGGCAACAAAGCCTTCTACGAACTGTTCGACAGCAAGGAGTCCTGCTACCTGGCCCTGCTCCAGCAGCTCAGCGAACGCGCGCAAACCGAGGTCGCCACCGCACTGGCCGAATGCACCGGCGACCGCCACGAGGTGATCTCCACCGTCGTCGCCGCCTTCGCTCACGCCCTCGTCGACGACCCCCGCGTCGCCCAGGTGACCTTCGGCGAAGCCAGTGGCATCTCGGCCAAGGTGGAACAGCAGCGCCGCATCAACCGCCGCTGGGCCGCCCAATTCCTCGAAACCCTCTGGCGCGAATACGGTTTCGTTCCGGACGGCGGCATCGGCATCGACCTGCACGCCCTCGCGGTCTCCACCATCGGCGGCCTCTTCGACACCGTCGCCGACTGGTTGCATCGGACCGACGCGGGCTCCACCGGCGAGATCGACACCCTGATCAGGGATCTCACCACGTTCACCGACATCGTCCATCTGGGATTGGCGGCTGCGGCTGCCCGCTCGACGGACTGAGCGAAGTCGAGGTTTGCCGGCGCGAATTCGGGGTAGGGGCGTGTTAATCTTCGGAACGCGTTCGCCGAGAGGGTGATTCGCTGATCGGAGCTCGGGGGGAATGGTGGCGCGCCGAATTCTGGGCCGTGCTGAGCTGACGGCTGCGCGGGGTGACGGTCGCGGTGTTGCGGCCGGGTGAGGAATTCGCTGGGTATCGCATTGTGCGGCAGCTCGGCGCGGGTGGCATGGGTGCGGTGTATCTGGCTCGCCAGCCGCAGTTGGCTCGGTCTGTCGCACTGAAGGTGCTCACGGGCGAGGACGACGCCGAGAGCCGGGCGCGGTTTCTGCGCGAGGCCGAATTGGCTGCGCGCCTGCAGCATCCGAATGTCGTCTCGGTCATCGACCGCGGGGTGTCCGACGGGCAGCTGTGGATCGCGATGCAGTTCGTGTCCGGTAGCGACGCGTCCGAGGTCGCCCGCCGTGGTCTGTCCGCGGAGCGCGCAGTGCACATCGTCTCCGAAGCGGCCAGGGGTTTGGACGCCGCGCATGCGGCCGGACTGCTGCATCGCGATGTGAAGCCGGCCAACATCCTGGTCTCCGCGCGAGACGGGGAGCCGGACCGGGTGCTGGTCACCGATTTCGGGATCGCGCGCGCGGTCGAACAATCCACCGCGCTCACCGCCGAAGGCACCATCCTGGCCACCTTCGCCTACGCGGCCCCCGAACAACTCGAGGGCGGCGCGATCGATCACCGCGCCGACGTGTACGCCCTCGGCGCCACCCTGTTCCACCTGCTGACCGGGACGGTCCCGTTTCTGCGCGACGATCCGGTCACGATGATGTACGCGCATCTGACCGCGCCGCCACCCCGCCCGAGTGCGGTGAAACCGGCGCTGTCCCCGCGGTTCGACGCGGTCATCGCCCGGGCCATGGCCAAGGAGCCGCGCGACCGCTACCCCAGTTGTGGCGCGCTGGCCGAGGCGGCGAACGCAGCGTTGCGCGGCGAACCGGAGCCGGAGCTGCCGAATCCGCGTCGCAGGCAGCGAGTCCTGGTGGCGGGTGCGGTGACCGCCCTCGTCGTCGCGGTGGTCCTCGGGCTGACGGTGTGGCCGTCGTCGGCGCCGTCGACGGTCGCCGCGCCGTCGAGCTCGCCTGCCCCGGCTCCGATCGCCGACGACTCCGGGCCCTGGGGTGTCTACAGCTTCGTGGCGGCCCAGTTCCCGAATCTGCTGCCGTCGTTCCCGCTTGCGCTCGGCTATCGGGGAACATTCTGCCGGGCAGTGGATTCCAAGGACGCGACCACCAGCGTCGCGCTCAATCGCGCACCCGGCGAGCTGGCCACCCTGCGCTGTGACGGCGACGGCGATCCACTCGAAATGGTGGCCGTCACCTGCACGACACAGCGCACGCCACGACCGAAACCCAACTTCGTCTTCGGCACCCAGCGCGGCGAACAACGCTGGACCAAAGGTGCCGAATCCGGCACGGCGGTGTGGGGTGACGGCACGACCACGAACGGATACATCTACGGGATGATGGTCACCTTCGACAGCCCCGACCGGAACTTCTGCTACCTCTACTCGTTCGGCTACAACGAGATCGCCGGTCGCGACCTGTTCGAGAAGTGGTGGATCGATGCGCCGCTCTAGCCGACTGCTGCGGTGGCTGCCGCCGATCCTCGTCGCGGGTCTGCTCGCGGGCTGTGGCGAGACGCTGCCGGGGACACCGCGACCCGCCACCCCGGATTTCGCGGGACTCGATGTCGGACACTGGAATACGAGCCCGCTCGCGGTGCCGGACAACGGCAACGCCGCCTACGGTCGAATTCTCGAGTCGGTACGGATCGCCGAGGCGGTGATCCACCCGGTCGACCTCGATTCCACCCTCCTGTACTCGGTGACGGCGTTGGTGCCGACCCCGCTGGCCTCGGTCGGTATCCTCGCGGCCGCCGCCCGGCCTGTCCTCGCCGAACACGGCATGGTGGCAGGGTATTCGGTGACCGCGGCCGACACCGGTGGCGAACGAACGACGCTCGCCGCACGGTCGACGCTGACGCGGGTGACCGTGCTCAGCTTTCCCGACGCCGCCGCGGCGGCATCGGCCGCGCGGGAGGTCGGCGCCGCCGATTTCGCGGCGGGGCCCGGCAATCAAGCCGTCGAGATCCCCGGATATGAAGGAGTGCACAGTCATTGGCGTCCCGGCGTGCCGACGCTCGGCGTGTACGCCGCGCACGGTTCCTTCCTGGTGGCGCTCTACATCCGGCTACCCGAGCCCGACGCGACCGCCTTGGCGACGGTGGCGGCGACCGCCCTCGACGCCCAGTTGCCGAGACTGGACCAGTTTGTGCCGACCCGCGCCGAACAGCTGAGCGCCCTGCCGCTGGATCCGGATGCGATGCTGCGCCGCATGCTTCCTCTGCGCTCGGGACAGTGGATCTACCCGTCCCTGAGCCGCCGCGAGAACTACTTCGACGAAGTCACCGTCGCCATCGGGCTTCGGATGATCGGCGGTGTCGTCCTCGGTCCCGGCGCCGTCGATCACGAAGCGCGCGGCGAGCAACGCGAGTACGGGATCGAGCGGGAGGCGGTGGCCGGTGTCGAGACCCTCTACCGGCTCCGGGACGCGAACAGCGCGCGGCGCTATTACGACATGATCGTGCGGTCGATCGCCGAATCCGGTGACGGCGATCGCACGGTGATCACCGCGCCCGCCGCTGTCCCGGACGCGCACTGTTACCGCATCGAATTCCATGGCGCCGATCCTTACCACCGTTGCTACCTGCTCGATGGCGAATATGTGGCGACGGTGATCGGTCCGGACGAGACGTTCGTGCGCCGCCGGGCCGCTGCCCAGTACGTCCTGTTGGTCAACAGTCGGTAGGGCGATGCGAGAGCTACCGTCCGGCACGGTCGTCGCCGGATATCGGATCGAGCGACGGCTCGGGGCCGGTGGCACCGGCGCGGTGTATCTGGCCCGGCATCCACGCTTGCCCCGCCACGACGCGCTCAAGATCATGGCGGGACCGCGCAGTGCCGTCGGCGGGTTCCGGGATCGATTCCGGCGGGAGGCCAGGCTGGCTTCCCGGCTCGACCACCCCAATGTGGTGGCGATCTACGACAGCGGGGAGGACGGCGATCTGCTCTGGATCGCCATGCAATGCGTCGACGGACGCGATGCCGCCGAGCTGGTCCGGGAAGGCGGACTGCCCGCGGAGCGGGCGATCGCGATCGTGGCCGCCGCGGCGCGTGGTCTGGACGCGGCGCACGCGGCCGGTCTGCTGCACCGCGATGTGAAGCCCGCCAACATTCTGGTGACCCGGGACGATCGGGTGCTTGTCGCCGATTTCGGGATCGCGAAGGAAGTTGGCGACACCACGGCGACCGGCACCGTGGCCGCGACGCCCGCGTATGCTGCTCCCGAACAGATCACCGGCGGCCCGCTGGATCGCCGCGCCGATGTCTACGGTCTCGGTGCGACGCTGTATCACCTGGTGACCGGGCAGGTGCCCTATCCGCGCGAGACGACCGCCGCGATGCTGCACGCCCAGCTGTCCGCACGGCCGCCACGCCCCAGCCGAGCCGCGCCCGCGCTGCCGGTCGCGCTGGACGCGGTGATCGCGCGGGCGCTGGCCAAAGATCCGGCGCAACGGTACGCGAGCTGTGGCGAATTGGCCGAGGCGGCGCGGGACACGCTCGGCGGCACGTCCTTTCGCCGGGTGCGCCGGATTCGGCAGGCCGCTGTCGCGGCAGTCGCCGTGCTCGCGGTGACGGCAACGCTCGTCGCCGTCGGTTCCCCCGGCGGCGTACCCGCGACGACGGCGGCCGTGCAGTCCACCACACAGCTTCCCGTGTCTCCTTGGGGCAGTTCGGATTTCATTGTCGCCGCGTTTCCCGAGTTGCTGCCGTCCGCGCCGTCTGCGCCCGGCTACCTCGGCCTGACCTGCGCATCGGTCGACGACGCGCAGCAGCCGGCGATCGTCTGCATCGGCGACAACGAGACAGTCTGGTGGCTCATGGTGAAATGCCGCACCGACCGGTCACCGCTCGGGCGGGCGGCCACGCAAGCAAGCCGGGATGAACTCGAAACCTGGACGCGAACAGCGAGTTCGGGAACCGCGGTATTCCGGACGAACCCCGACCAGTACCGAACACAGGTCGGGAACATCGAGGTCCGCTTCGACAGCCCCGACCGCGACTTCTGTGAGCTCCAGGCCTATGGCCTGACCACCGGCCGCGAACTCTACGAGCAGTGGTGGCCGACGGCCCCGGTCTAGCGCGCTGTCAGCGTCGCGCGGGGCCGCCGGGCGGTGGTGAACCGTCGGGGCCGCCGCCGGGCATCGACCCCGGGGCTCCGCCACCCGGAGGGGATCCGGGAGAACCGTTGCCGGACTGGGCGTTCTGTGACTTCTCGGCGACACCGACGGTCAGGGAGACGGCCATGGTGGTGGCCGGAGTTCCGGTGACGGTGGCCAGTTCGGCGTCCCAGCCGTCGCCGAAGACATTGTCCGAGGACAAGCTCACGCCGGATATGTTCTCGATGCTGGCCGAGTAGCCGGAGTCGGCGGCGAAGACGGACTCGCAGGCGTCCTGGGGGAGGGCGATCTGGGAGGTGAGGCGGGCGTTGTCGCCCGCTACCGCGGTGGCGAGGGAGTCGTAGACCTCGAAGTGGATGTGGGGCCAGCGGCCCGCGTAGCAGGCGGGGAAGATCGAGGTGAAGCGCACGGTGCCGTTGTCGTCGGCTACCTGGACGCCGCGCAGGTAGTTCTGGTCGGTGACGCCTTCGCTGTAGAGGGAATAGCGGCCTTCGCGATCGCAATGCCAGACATAGACCGCCATGCCCGCGCCGGCGGCATTCTTGGTGAGGTCACGCAGGTTCAGGGTGAGAGTCATCGGAACACCCTGGGCGACACCGGAATACGATCCGAAACTGCTGGTGATGTCGGAGCGGACAACGCCCGACTCGATCAGGACATTGGGGCCGTTGGACCCGTCACCAGGGTAGGGGCCCGCTGTTTCCTGAGGCGCCGCTGCCGGGATCGCCGAGTCCGCCGCGGTGTCCGTGGCGACACCCGAGTCCGTCGCCGCCGCGCAGCCCGCCGCCGCGGCCGCCACGCCCGCGGCGCCGATCATGCCGAGCACCCGACGGCGCGACATCACCCGCAGATCGTGCCCGAGTCCGAGGTCGTGGTCGTCCATGCTGCTCCTTCGCTCATACCGTGTCGTCGACGACGGTAGGCGCGGGCACTGCGCCGGAGCTGGGAACACCCTGGGGGTTCGCTGGGAGCCCGGCGGGGCTGGGACCCCGGCTTCGGCGAATTCACGGGGCGTCACAAGGCGTGACAAACGTGACCGGTTGTCCGGTGACGCGGGCCACGGCCGTGAAATCCTTGTCGTCGCAGAGGATCGTCAATCGGTGATGCTCGGCGGTAGCGGCGATGAGCAGGTCGACAGGCCCTGCTGACCGATGCAGACCCTGTTCGGTCATCAGTTGCTGTACTTCGGCGGCGCGTTCGACGACGCGGTCCGGCATGGTGACCCAGCCGAAAAGGTCGCGAAGATGTCGTTGCCGCTCCAGCCGGTCTGCCAGCGATCGGGCCGAGTAGAGAAACTCCAGCTCGACGATCGGGCAGATCGCGACCACACCCGCGGTCAGCTGGTCTGCCCATGACTTCCGGTACGGCTCCGTAGCGATGCGGAACAACCCTGACGTGTCGACGAGGTAGATGGCCGGCGTCACCGGCGGTAGGCGGACTTGTTGCCGAGGTACTCGTCGAAGTCACCGCGGTCGGCCATCTCGCCCAGAGCGGCGAGAGCGCGCATCCGTACGAGACGCTGGCCGACCTCGCGCAGAGCCGCGTTGACAGTGTCCTTCTTGGTCTTGGTGCCGAGAACCTCGGCGGCGGTCGCCAGTGCTTCCTGGTCGATCTCGATCGGAGTCTTGGATGTTCCCACTGCACTCACCTCGTCGGATATCCGATGTTCCAGCCTTGGATATCCACGGTATCACCGGGGCCGTGACGGTGGGTCGGTGCGACCGACGCTCCCGGTCAGTCGGTGACGTAGCCGTTGAGGCTGTTGCGCAGGTCGGTGAGGACGGCGCGGGCGGCGGTGAGGCCGGTGGTGTGCCAGATGCTGTCGTCGACGGCGAAGACGCGGCGGTCGGTGGAGGCGCTGAGTTCGGTGAACTGGTCCGAGCGCAGGACCTGTTTGCCGTGGTCCTCGCCGGCCTTGCCCGCGAACATCACGTAGATGAGGTCGCCCTCGGCCTTGGTGGCCAGGTCGGCGGCGCCGATGTCGAAGGAGGTGCCGCGCTGGGCGGTGGGGCGCTGGACGCCGACGTCGGACAGGACCTGGGCCGCGAAGGTCTCGCTGCCCTGGACCTGGGTGGTGTCGGCGGTGAAGCGCAGCACCGAGGCTTGCGACTGGCTCGCGTTCAGCGTTTTGCCGAGGTCACGGGCCTCGGTCAGGTAGGTCTGCAGGGCGGTGTCGGCGGCGCCGCGGCGGCCCATGCCTGAGGCGTAGGCCGCGAAATCGGACTGCCAGCTACCACCGGCGCCGACCAGCACGGTCGGGGCGATCGCGCTCAGCGCCTCGTAACCACCCGCCGGGGCGACATCGCCGAGGATCAGGTCGGGCTTCAGTTCCGCGATGCGCGCGGGATCGGGCTGCCCGATCGGGCCGACGCTGGGTACCTTCAGCACGCCGTAACCCAGGTACATCGGCTGCGGGCGCTCGCCGTCGAGGGTGACCGCGCCGGCGACCCGCTCCCACAGGCCGACCGCGCAGGCCGCGTCGAGCGCCGAACTGGTGAGCACGACGATGCGCTGCGGGTCGGCGGGGACCTCGGAGACCCCACCGGCATGGGTGACCGTGCGGGTCGCGCCCGCGGCGGGATCGGGTGCGCTCGGCAGCGGGCAGGCGGTCGCGGTGTCCCTGGCCGCGCCGACCACGCCCGCACCGGCGATATTGGTCGTGGTGCGGATGATCGTGCTCGCGTCGTCGTGCTTGTCCGCGCAACCCGCGGTGACCACGGCCGCGCACAGCAGCGCGGCGACAGCGACGATGCCGCGTGAGCGGGCGCGGCGGCCCTGCTTCGCGGTGCGACGGAATCGGGTGCCTTCTCGGGCGATCACCGGCATGCGCACGAGGGTACTGCGTGGCCGCTGACGTGGGCGCCGCGGCCCGATCTCACTGCCTGCTCGCGCGCCGGAAGCCGATGGTGGCAGGCACGGCGAACAGCACGAGGGCGCCGAACGACCAGAGCAGGGTGAGGATCAGGGGGCGCGCGATCGGGCCTTCGTCGGCGAGCCCGCGCATGGCGTCGACGGCGACCGACATCGGCTGGTTGCGCACGATCGGCTGAATCCATGTCGGAAAGGCGACCAGCGGGACGAAGCCGGTGCTGAAGAACATCATCAGCGAGGTGACCAGGGTAATGGTCTCGACCAGTGAGGTTTTCGCGGTGAAGACGGCGACGGCGGTCACGATCGTGGCGAACGAGAGCCCGAAGATCACCGGCACCAGCAGGAAAGCGAGTGTCGCCCAGGGGCCCTGGTGGAAGCGGAAGCCGAGCAGGAAGCCGACGATCAGCACGGCCACGGTGCCGAGCACGATGCGGCAGCCCTCGGCGAGGATACGTGAGACGAGACCGGAGGCCCGGTGCACCGGCAGCACCCAGAACCGGGCAAGCAGACCGGCTTCTCGTTCGCGGCCGAGCAGGACGCCGCTCGCGACGGCGCCCGAGAGGGCGCCGACGACGGCGACCATCGGGACCGAACCATAGAGGGCGTCGTCACCGGTGAACTTCTCGATCTGACCGCCGACGACGATGTCCAGCATGATCAGCAGCAGACACGGGATCAGCAGCGTCTCCAGCACGGTGATCGGACTGCGTGCCCAGCGCACCAGCAGGCGCTGCGTCTGGATCAGCGTGTGCCGGATCAGCGAAACCGGCGAGGTCTCCGAGCGCTCCAGCATCACGCCCTCCTCGAACCGAGCCGGATGGCCAGTGGCAGGCAGAGCAGCAGGGTGCCCGCGGCCCACAGCAACGGTGGCCCCATCAGCGACCAGCTCACCGTCCCCGCGTTGCCCGCGGTGTCACCGGCCAGCGCGCGCAGCGCGATCGCGTATTGCGAGACGGGCTGGTTGCGGACGAACCACTGGATCCAGCTGGGGAACTGGCTCGCCGGTGCGAGACCGGTCGAGAGCATGCCCAAGATCAACGGCGGCAGCACGAGTAGCTGCGATGTCGCCTCCGGACTCTTGGACGCGGTGCCGATGACATCGGCGCCGAGGGTGAACACGATGCCGATGACCAGCGAGAACGCCAGGAACCCGAGGGTATGCCACGCGTCGAGCCGGAAGCGGAAGCCGATGACATAGCCCGCGACGACCGCCCCGGCCAGCGCGATCGACGCCCGGAGTATGTTGGCCGACATCCGCGCCGCGACGGGAACGAGCGGGCGCAGCGGCATCGAGCCGAAGCGGCGATTGAGTCCGGCCACGGCATCGCTGGCCGACCGGAAGGCCGCCGAGATGGCGGTGAACGAGGCGGACTGCAACACCACCAGCGGCATCATGTACTGGGCGTAGCTGCTGAAACCGTTGCCGGAGAACATCATCACGGTATTGAGCGGGATGTAGAAGCTGGCGGCGAACGCCAACGGCGCCACTATCGACATCAAGACCTCCCCGGACTTGACCGAGGGCACGATCAGCCGTGTGGTCAGTACCCACCACTGCTGCACCGTGTCCGGCGCGGCGCGAACGTGGGTGTGCCACAGGGTGGCCGTCATGAGACGGCCTCCGATTCGCTCTCGGCCGAGGCCAGATGGCCGGTGAGTTGCAGGAACACGTCATCGAGCGACGGGCGCCGCAGGGCGATGTCGACGAGTTCGATCGCCGCGTTGTCCAGCCGCCGCAGCGCCTCGGCGAGCGTCTTGGCGCCATCCGGCGCGGGAATGGTGATGCGATCCGATTCCGGTGTCATCGCCGCCAGGGTCTCCGGGGGCAGCAACGAGCCGAGCGCGGCGGCGATGGCGGGCAGCTCCTCGAGATCGAGCGGGACGATCTCGCAGTAGCTGCCGCCGATACGCTGTTTCAGTTCGTCCGCTGTGCCGGCGGCGATCACCACGCCGTGGTCGATCACGATGATCTGATCGCTGAGCGCATCGGCTTCCTCCAGGTATTGGCTGGTGAGCAGGGTCGTGATGCCCGCGCTCTTGAAGCTGCGCACCAGATCCCAGACCCCCTGCCTGCTGCGGGGATCCAGGCCGGTCGTCGGCTCGTCGAGAAAGACCACGTCCGGGCGCACCACCAGTCCGCAGGCGATGTCGATACGTCGCCGCATACCGCCCGAGTAGGTGCCGACCCGCCGATTCGCCGCTTTGTCGAGATCGAATTCGCTGATCAGTTCTTTGGCGCGGGCTTGGGCGGCGGGTTTGCGCATCCCCATGAGCCTGCCGAACATGACCAGGTTCTCGTAGCCGCTGAGCATGTCGTCGAGGGCGGCGTATTGCCCGGTCAGCATGATGCATCGACGGACCGCCGCCGGGTCGGCGACGACATCGTGCCCGGCGACCACCGCGCGGCCGCGATCGGGCGTGATGAGCGTCGAGAGGACGTTCACCATGGTCGTCTTGCCCGCGCCGTTGGGGCCGAGGATGCCGAGCACCTCACCGGGCGCCGCCACGAAGTCGACGCCGCGCAGCGCGTGCACATCGCCGAAGGATTTCTCGATCCCTTCGACGACCACGCCGCCGGAGGTGGCTGTCGGGCTCTGGATGACAGTGCGTTCGACGCTCATATCCGGTCTCCTGCTTCCATGTGCTCGTCGAGTACCGGCGAGATGACCGACAGTGCGTGGGGATTGGTCATCTCGTCGTGGGTCACGTCGACATCGCAGGTGACGATGTCGCCGGTCACGTAGGGCCGCCAGCCGTCCGGGCCCATCCAGGGGGATGGGTCGACGGTGGCGCTGAAATAGAGGATGTCGCCGTGGTAGACCGGGCGCTGATAGCCGGTCCGCGTCCCCGCGGAGGCGTTGTAGGAGCCCGCCATGCGCTCGATGGTGGCGGCATCGATGAGTTCGACGCCCCCGAGTTTCGCCGTGATGAGGTCGGCCGCTTCCGCGGCGGTGGCGTCGGCGGGGACATTGTCGATGCCGAAGATCGAGCCGAAGGTGTTGATGAAGGCGCCCGGTGACAAGCGCTCGATGGTGTCGCCGTCGATATCGGCGGTATCGGTGTCCAGCAGCGCCACCACCCCGACGCGCTCGCCCGCCGCCGCCAGTTCGACCGCCATGGCCTGGGCGATCAGTCCGCCGAACGACCAGCCGAGCAGGTGATAGGGGCCGCTCGGTTGCACCGCGCGGATCTCGCGCACATACCGCCGCGCGAACTCCTCGATGGAGCGGGCCGAGGGCTCGCGGCCGCTGAGGTCGGGCGCTTGGAGCCCGTAGATCGGCCGATCCGGTGCGAGCTGTTCGGCGAAACCCAGGTAGCTCCAGGACATTCCGGAGGACGAGTGGACGCAGAACAGTGCGGGTCGATCGCCGCCGAGCCGGATCGGCAGCAGCACATCGAGACCGAGGCCGGCTTGTCCGGCAGTGGCCGGTTCCGCTGCCGCCGCCGTCTGCGCGGCGAGGGCGGCGGTTTCCTCGGCCGCGGCCGTCTGAGCGGCCGGGGTGGCCGCGAAGTGCGCGGCCGCGCCGAGGGCTTCGACCCACAGCTGGGCGAGTTCGGCGACATCGCCGCGGGCGAGCAGGTGTTGCGGGTAGCCGAAGTCGGCGCGCAGCCGGTTGCCGACCACCAGGGCGTTCACGTCGATCGCCTGCATGATCGGGATCTCGGGATGCTCGTCCGCGCGCAGCTCGCCGAGATCGTCGGTGGGCAGCCAGCCGAGACCTTCCAGCCCGGCGGGGACCTCGGCCGTCGTATGCCTGCCGAGATAGTTCACGAGGATCTGCCCGGGGAGCCGTTGCGGGAGCTGGGCGGCAGTCTCTGGATCGAGGTAGCGCAGCATGCCGAAGCCGATGCCCTTGTCGGGCACCGCCAGCAGCTGGTGTTTGACCGCGCGGATCGCCGCGCCCATGGCGGGGCCGCCGGCGAGCGCGTCCTCGACGTCGATACCGGTGAGGTCGAGGCGCACCGGATACAGCGAGGTGAACCAGCCGATGGTCCGCGACAGATCGGCGCCGGGCACGACTTCCTCCTGCCTGCCATGGCCTTCCAGCCGCAGCAGCGCCGAATTCTCGTCCACGCCGCGGCGCGCCCGCCAGCGCACGAGCGCCAGTGCCATGGTGGCGAGCAGCGCGTCGGTGACGCTGCCGTGGAACAGCCTGGGCAAGGTGGTGAGCAGGGCGGTGGTGACGTCCTCGTCGACCTCGATGTCGAAACGGCGCACGGTGTCGGCCCGATCGATCGCCGGATCGAGGGGCCGGTCGCCGAGCAGCGGGTCGGGACCGCCGACAACCCGCTGCCAGTACCCGAGCTCGGCCCGGCGCTGCTCGCCGCGCGCCTGTTCGGCCAGCGCGTGCGACCAGCGGCGCAGGGAGGTGCCGACGTCGGCGAGGACCGGGGTGTTGCCGACCGACACCTGCGCCCACGCACCGATCAAGTCCTGCACCAGGATTCGCCACGAGACGCTGTCGATGACGAGGTGGTGCGCGACGACGATCAGGCGGCCCGGCCTGGTGCGCGACCCCGCGTCACCGACCGGGTCGAGCCAGACGAACTGCAGCACGATGCCGTCGGCCGGATCCAGGCGGTGCAGGGCGGAGTCGAGCTCGATCTGGGCGTATTCGCGCAGTTCGACCGGGTCGGCGGCGTCGTATTCGGTGCGGTGCACGAGGGAATCCACGTCGACCGAGCCCGGGTCGGCCACCCGCAGCTGCCAGCCGTCCTCGGCCTGCCACAGGCGCGCACGCAGCATGTCGTGCCGGTCGATCACGGCGGTGAGGGTCTCGACGAGCCGCGCGCGCTCGATACCGACGGGTAGCTCGAGGACGGCGGTCTGGGCGAAGCGGTCGAAATCGCCGCCGCGCTCGATCATGTAGCGCACGATCGGGGTCAGCGGCAGCGCGCCGATGCCGCCGCCGGGCAGCTCCGCGAGCGCCTCCACCGTGCCCGCGGCGTCGACGGCGGCGCCGAGCGCGGCCACCGTACGGTGCTCGAACACCTGCAGCGGAGTGCAGTGCACACCGGCCAGTTTCGCCTGGGTCACCAGCTGGATCGCCAGGATACTGTCGCCGCCGAGCGCGAAGAACGAATCGTCGATGCCGACCTTCTCCCGGCCGAGCAGCTCGGCGTAGATCTGTGCGAGGACGTGTTCGGTCGGTGTCTCCGGCGCTCGGTACGGTGTCTCCTCGACCACGAATACGGGTTCCGGCAGGGCTTTTCGATCGAGCTTGCCGACGGCGTTGATGGGGATGGCGTCCAGGACGACGAAAGCGGCGGGGACCATGTAGGCGGGCAGGATGTCGGCAGCCTCGGCGCGGACCCGCGCGATGTCGAGGTCGGCGCCGGGTGCGCGCACCAGGTAGGCCGCGAGCGCGGTCGCGCCGGTGGGGCCGGGAACACCCAGTGTCACCGCGACATCGACACCGTCGAGGCGGCCGAGGACCGCGTCGATCTCGCCGAGTTCGATGCGCTGGCCGCGCACCTTCACCTGGAAGTCGGTGCGGCCGAGGTATTCCACGGTGAGGCGGCCTGTGCTTCGGGTCCAGCGCACGAGATCGCCGGTGCGATACAGGAGTTCGCCGGGGGCGCCGTAGGGGTTGGCGACGAATCGCGCGGCGGTCAGGCTCGGCCGGGCGTGATAGCACCGCGCCAAGGCGGTGCCGGTGAGATAGAGCTCGCCCGCGACGCCGACAGGTACCGGGCGCAACCGGTCGTCGAGGACGAGGACGGCCGCACCGCGGATCGGCGTGCCGATGGTGACCGGTTCGTCCGCCGACAGCGGCGCGGACCCGGTCGCCCAGATGGTGTACTCGGTCGGGCCGTACAGGTTGACCATCGTCCGGCCGGCCGGACCGCCACACCAGCGGGCGACCAGGTCGGGGCCGACCGCCTCGCCTGCCACCGCGAGCACCCGCACGCTCGACACCTCGGCCGGATCGATGGTGGCCAGCGCCGACGGGGTGATCACCATGTGGGTGACCGACTCGGCGTCGATCAGGTCCGCGAGTGGGGCGCCGCCGAAGACATCCGGTGGTGAGATCACCGAGGCGGCGCCGCAGCCGAATGCCATCAGGGCTTCGAAGACGGACGCGTCGAAACTCGGTGAGGCGACCTGCAAGACGCGGGAGTGCTCGTCCAGGCCGAGGTCGGTGCGCTGGGCCGCCACCAGGTCCGCCAGGCCGCGGTGGGTGACGGTGACGCCCTTCGGTGTTCCGGTGGAGCCGGAGGTGTAGATCATCCAGGCGGGGTTGTCGACGCGGATCGGGATCGGGAGTTCGGCGGCGGTGAGCGCGGCGTCGTCGGCTGTGCGCAGGTGTGCGGCGAAGTCCGGGTCGTCGAGGACCAGCCAGCGGGTGGTGTCGGGGAGCTTCGGCCGGAACGCGGCCAGGGTCAGGCCGACCTGAGCGCCCGAATCGGTGAGCATGTGCTCGATCCGGTCCGCCGGGTGTTTCGGGTCGACCGGCAGGAAGGCCGCGCCCACCTTCGCGGCCGCCCAGATGCCGGTGTGCAGTTCGGCGCAGCGGGGGAGACCCAGTGCGACTACGGTTTCCGTGCTCGCACCGGCTTCGATCAGCAGCCGGGCCAGCTGGTTCGAACGGGCGTCGAGTTCGCGGTAGGTGGTGGTCGCCGCCGACACCAGGGCGGGTCGCTCGGGGAAGGCCGTTGCGGTGTCCGTGAGCAGGCGCGGCAGCGTCGTGGTGCCCGAGGTGGCGGGGCCGCGGACCGGGATCAGTTCCGCGCGTTCGGATTCGTCGAGCAGGTCGATGTCGGCGAGGCGGACGTCGATATCGGCGAGCACGGCCGCGAGGACCCGCCGCCACCGTGTCGCGAACGCGCGGACCGTCGCGGCGTCGAAGAGGTCGGTCGCGTAGGTCAGGACGCCGTCGAAGCCCGCGGGGCCGGACTCGGAGAACCGCTCGCGCAGGTCGAGGGTGAGATCGAACGCCGAGGACCTGCGGTCGAAATCCTCTACCTCGAAACGCAGTCCGGGCAGTTCGAGCACCGGTTCGACATAGTTCTGCAGCGACAGCGAGACCTGGAAGATCGGGTGGTGCGCGGTCGAGCGGGTGGGGTCGAGCACCTGCACCAGTTGCTCGAAGGGCACGTCGGCATGGGCGAACGCGTCGAGGTCGGCGGTGCGGACCGCGGCGAGCAGCTGGCGGAATCCGGTGCCGGGGTCGACGGGTGTGCGCAGGGCCAGGGTGTTGACGAACATGCCGACGAGGTCGTCGAGCGCCGCTTCACCGCGGCCTGCGACCGGGGTGCCGATGACGACGTCGTCGGTGCCGCCCAGCCGGGCGAGCAGGACCGCGAGCGCGGCGTGCACCACCATGAAGACGCTGACATTGTTGGCGGCGGCGAAATCGACGAGGGCGCGGTGCATCTGGTCGTCGATGGTGAAGTCGACATCGTCGCTGCGCAGGGACTGCACCGCGGGCCGGGGGCGATCGGTCGGCAGTTCCAGTGCGTCGGGTGTGTCGGCGAGGGTCTCGCTCCAGTACCGGATCTGCTGTGCTGCTACGGATTCCGCGTCCGAGGGGCTGCCGAGCAGCTCGCGGTGCCACAGGGCGAAGTCGGCGTACTGCACGGCGAGTGGCGGCCAGGCAGGTGCGTCGCCCGCCGCGCGCGCGGAATAGGCGGTCACCAGATCGGCGGCCAGGGGCGCCATCGAGGCGCCGTCGGCGCTGATGTGGTGCACCACGAGAACGATGACGTGGACGGGGACGCCGTTCTGGGAACCGGCCGCCGGGGCGGTGAGCCGGAACAACCCGACGCGCAGTGGGGCTTGTCTGGCGAGATCGAATCCGGTGCCAGCCAGCTCGTTGATCCGATCACGCAGCGGCGCACCGTCTTCGGTGTCGATCACGGGCAGGGCGGGTGTAGCCGTGTCCATGCCGACAACCACCTGACGTGGTCCTTCGGCATCGGCGGGGTATCGGGTGCGCAGGCTCTCCTGGCGTCGCACCACATCGGCGAGCGCGCCGCGCATGGCCGCCACGTCCAGGTTGCCGGTGAGGCGCAGTGCGATGGCGATGTTGTAGGCGGCAGAACCCGGATCCAGCTGGTTGAGCACCCACATGCGCTGTTGCGCGGGGGACAGGGGGATGCGGTCGGGGCGCAGGCGCGCAGCGAGGGCCGGGCGGCCGGGGCCGCCGTCGCCCGCGGGGACGACCCGGGACGACAGCTGGGCGGCGGTCGGTGCGTCGAACAGGTCGCGCAGCGCGATGGTGGCGCCGAGCGCCGAATTGACCCGGGCGACAACCTTGGTCGCGCTCAGCGAGTTGCCGCCGAGTTCGAAGAAGGACTGGTCGACGCTCACCCGGTCGGTGCCGAGCACCTCGGCGAGCACCTCGGCGACGGCCTGCTCGGTCGGCGTGCGCGGCGCGAGGTACGGCCGTTGCGCGGCCGAGAAGTCCGGCACCGGAAGGGCTTTGCGGTCCAGTTTGCCGACCGGGGTGAGAGGGATGTCGTCCAGCACGACGACATAGGCGGGCACCATATAGCCGGGCAGTTCCGAGGCCACCCAGGCCCGCAGCCGCTCGGTGTCGAGGTCGACGCCCGGTACGGGCAGGACGTAGGACACCAGGACGGTCGCGCCCGCCGGGCCCGCGCGTCCGATGGTGACCGCGTAGTCGACCTCGTCGTCGCGGGAGAGCACCGCGTCGATCTCGCCGAGCTCGATCCGCAGGCCGCGGATCTTGACCTGGAAGTCGCTGCGGCCCAGGTATTCCAGTGCGAGCTCGTCGTCGTGCTCGACCCAGCGCACCATGTCGCCGGTCCGGTACATGCGTTCACCGGCGGCGCCGTACGGGTTGGCGACGAACCGGCTCGCGGTCATCTCGAACCGGTTGAAATAGCCGCGCGCCAGGGCGGGACCGGCCAGATACAGCTCGCCCTGGATGCCGACCGGAACCGGCCGCAACCAGCCGTCCAGCACCACCACCTCCGCGCCGCGAATCGGCCCGCCGATGGTGATCGGCTCGCCCG
Source organism: Nocardia sp. NPDC060259 (assembly GCF_042728775.1). Lineage (NCBI taxonomy): Bacteria > Bacillati > Actinomycetota > Actinomycetes > Mycobacteriales > Nocardiaceae > Nocardia > Nocardia sp. NPDC060259. The sequence goes on along the minus strand of NZ_JBHXAY010000009.1, from coordinate 85,634 downwards.
CGACGAGTTCGGCGGGTCCGGTGGCCCAGATGCTGAACTCGGTGGGGCCGTACAGGTTCACCATCCGCCTGCCCGCCGCCCACTTCTCGATGAGCTCCGGGGTGGCCGCCTCGCCGGCTACCGAGAGCACCCGCAGCGCGGTCAGCTCGGTGGGTTCCATCGTCGCCAGCGCCGACGGCGTGATCACAGCGTGGGTGACCCGCTCGGTACGCAGCAGCGTTTCGAGCTCGCTGCCGCCGTAGACCTCCGGTGGTGACACGACCAGCCGTCCGCCCGCCGCGTGCGCGGTGAGCATCTCGAAGACCGAGGCGTCGAAACTGGGGGAGGCGACCTGCAATGCGCTCGCGGACGGATCCAGCGCGAGGGTTTCCCGTTGGGCGGCTGTGAGATTGGCGACTCCGCGATGGCTCAGCAGCACGGCCTTCGGTTTGCCGGTGGAACCGGAGGTGTAGATGAGGTAGGCGGTGTGGTCGAGGTCGATGGGGCCGCCGCGTTCGTCGTCGGTGATCGGCGCGTCGGAGACCAGCATGGCGCGGCGCATGGTGTTCAGGTCGTCGAGGAGCAGCCAGTCGATGGTGCCGGGCAGTGTCTCACCGGTCGCCGTCACGGTGACGCCGATCGGCGCCTTGGAATCGGTGAGCATGTGCTCGATCCGCTCCACCGGATAGCTCGGATCCAGCGGCACGAAAGCCGCGCCCGACTTGACCAGCGCCCACACCGCGACCACCGACTCCAGCGACCGGGTCAGCGCGAGAACGACGAAGACCTCGGGCCCGACGCCGCGAGTCAGCAGGACCCGGGCGAACCGGTTCGACCAGGCATCGAGTTCGCCGTAGCTCATCGACAGCTCGCCCGCGGTGACCGCGATCGCGTCGGGATCGATGCGCGCGCCCGCCGCCAGGATCTCCGGCAGCGACCGCATCGGCAGCGGCCGCGGGCCGCGCACCGGCGCCAGCGTCCCCAATTCGGTGTCGTCGCAGTACTGGAGCTGCGAGACGAGGACGTGCGGATTCTCGGCGAGCTGTCCGAGCAGCCGGGCGAACCGATCCAGGAATGACTGCGCGGCAGCGTGTTCGAGCTGATCGGCCATGAACTTCACGGTGATCCGCAGGGAGTCGCCCGCTCCGGCCGTGCCGCGCAGCGGAATGACCATGAGATTGAGCGGATACGGCGTCGCGTCGGTGCCTTCCACGTCGAGCACGCGCATGCCCGCGATGTCCAGGGCCTGCGACAGCGCTTCACGGTCGATGGGATAGGACTCGAAGACGGTCAAAGTGTCGAACAGTTCGGCGAGACCGACGGCGCGGTGGATCGCGGCAAGGCCGACGTGCTGGTGGTCCATCAGCCGCGCCTGCTCGGCCTGCACGCGGGCCAGCAGGTCGCTGACCTTCTCCGCGGGGTCCAGTGTCACCCGCACCGGGACGGTGTTGATGAACAGCCCGACCATGTCCTCGACGCCGGGCAGCTCCGGCGGCCTGCCGGAGACCGTGCTGCCGAACACCACATCGGTGCGGCCGGTCAGCATGGCGAGCAGCATCGACCACGCCGCCTGGACCAGGGTGTTCACGGTCGCGCCCGCCTCGCGCGCCGCGGCTTCGAGCACGGCGACGGTCTCGGCGGACAGGTCGTGCGAGATCATCGCGGTCTCGGTCGACTCGATCCCGGCCAGGGAGGGGACGGCGCGGGTCGGGGTGTCGATACCGGCCAGCGCCTGCTGCCAGGCGGCGATCGAAGCCTCGGCGTCCTGTTCACCCAGCCAGGACAGGAACTCCCGGTACGAGCGGGCGGGCGGCAGGACCGACGGGTCACCCGAGGTGACATACAGCGTGAGCAGTTCCCGGACCAGCAGCGGTGTCGACCAACCATCCAGCACCAGATGGTGATTGGTCATGATGAGCCGGAATTCCCCTGGTGCCGTGCGGATCAGGGTGAAGCGGACCAACGGGGGCCGGGTGAGCGCGAAGCGGGTCAGCGCGTCGAGGGCGATGATCCGGTCGAGTTCGCGCGCCCGCTCCTCGACGTCGGCGATTCCGGTGAGATCGACGTCCTCCCAGTGGATTTCGGCATCCGTGAGCACCAGTTGACGCGGGCCGTCGTCGGTCTCCACGAAGGCGACCCGCAGATTCTCGTGCCGATCGATCAGTGCCTGCGCGGCGCCGCGCAGGCGGGCGGCGTCGACGGTTCCTGCCAGGGTGAGCAGCGATTGGACCGTGTAGCCGTCGGCGGTGTCGGAGTCGTAGAGCGCGTGGAAGAGCAGGCCGTACTGCAACGGCGACAGTGGCCACACGTCGGCGAGGTTCGGGTAGGTCCGTTCCCAGGTCTCGATCTGCGGCTGGTCGACCGTGACGAGTGCGAAGTCCGAGGGGGTCCGGCCACCCGAGACGCCGCTGCGCGCATGGGCGGCGAGGGCGTCCAGCGCCGCCGACCACAGGTCGGCCAGCTCGCGCACGGCGGTCTCGTCGAGCAGTCTGCCCGCGTACGCCCAGGTGACGTCCAGGCCGGCGTCGGTGAGGACGGCATTGAGGTCGACGACGGCGGCCAGCGGTGCGCGGTCGTCGTCGGTCGCCGCGAAGCGTTGCGGTACCCAGGCGTCGTGGCCACCGGTCACCGCCCTGCCCAGATAGTTGAAGCTCAGCTGGGGAGTCGGCGCGTCGGCCAGCGTCGCGGCCGTCTCGCTGTTCAGGTAGCGCAGCAGGCCGAAGCCGACACCACGATCGGGCAGCGCGCGCAGCTGCTCCTTGGTCGCCTTGATCGCCGATCCCGCCGCGCGGCCACCGCCGAACGCGTCGTCGAGGTCGAGTCCGGCCAGGTCGACGGCCACCGGATACACGCTGGTGAACCAGCCGACCGTGCGCGCGACATCGGCGCCGGGCAGCAGGGACTCGCTGCGTCCATGGCCTTCCAGAAGCATCAGCGCGCCGGTGCGGTCACGCCACCGGCAGACCGCCATCGTCAGCGCGGCGAGCAGGACATCGTCCGCGCCACAGTGGAAGTGCTCGGGCAGGGTGGTGAGGATGGTGTGGGCGACATCCGACGGGACCGTCGACTGCCACTGCGCCATCGTGTCGACGACATCGAGAGCCGGATCGAAGGTGCCGGTGCCGAGTGCCGGGTCGGGTGTCGCCAGAATGCGCTGCCACACCGGTAATTCGTCGATCCGTGCGGCAGCCTGCTCCAGCTGGCCGTGCGCCCAGCGCCGGAACGAGGTGCCGACCGGCTCGAGGGTGCCGCCGAAGGCCGCGGTCGCCAAGTCCGGCAGCAGGATTCGCCAGGAGACACCGTCGGTGACCAGGTGGTGCAGGACCAGCCAGCACAGCGGCGGGGCGTCCGCGCGGTCGATCAGCACGAAGCGGGCGACGACACCGGCGCCTGGATCGAGCAGATCGGCGGCGTGCTGCACGGCGCTCTCGATCGTGTCGTCGAGATCGGAACCGGCCTGCACCACCTCGATCAGGGCATCGGCGTCGACCGAATCAGGTTCGGCGACAAGCCATTCCCAGCCACCGTCACTGGCGCGCAGGGTGGAGCGCAGGAGATCGTGGTGGTCGATCAGTACCTGGAGTGCGGCGGCCAGCGATGCTCGCGTGGTGCCCGTGGGCAGGCCGATCAAGACCGCCTGGCTGTACCGGCCCCACGTGTCACCGTGTTCGAGCATGGCGTGCACGATCGGGGTGAGTTCTACGGGGCCGATACCGCCACCGGGCAGCTCGTGCACCACGTGGACCTCGGTCTCGCCCGCCACGGCCGCCAAGGCGGCGACCGTCTTGCGCTCGAAGACATCCCTGGCGCTGAACGCGATCCCGGCGGCTTTCGCGCGGGAGACCAGCTGAATGGAGACGATGCTGTCGCCGCCGAGCGCGAAGAAGCTGTCGTCGACCCCGACCGTGTCGAGTCCGAGGACCTCGGCGAACAGTGCGGCGAGTGCTTCCTCGCGCGGCGTGGACGGTGCCCGGCTGGTGACCGTGCGGGCGCCGAAGTCCGGTGCGGGCAGTGCCTTGCGGTCGACCTTGCCCAGCGGCGTGAGCGGGACACGGTCGAGCACCATGACGACCGACGGCACCATGTAGGCCGGGAGCTGTTCGCCGACAGCGGCTTTCACCGCTTCGGGATGCACATCGACGCCGGGTTCCGTCGTCACATAGGAGACCAGCGCGGTCGCGCCCGAGGCGGTGTCGACACCGAGGGTGAGCGCGAAATCGATGGCGGGCAGGCGTTCCAGGGCGGCGTCGATCTCGCCGAGTTCGATCCGGTAGCCGCGTACCTTCACCTGGAAGTCGCTGCGGCCCTGGTAGGCCAGCGTGAACCGGCCGTCGTCGTCGGTCCACCGCACCAGATCGCCGGTGCGATACATCCGCTGACCGGGCGCGTGGGGATCGGCGACGAATCGGCTCGCGGTCAGTCCGCTGCGCCGGTGATAGCCCCGCGCCACGCCGGGGCCCGCGAGGTACAGCTCACCCACGGTGCCCGCGGGGACGGGACGCAACCAGGGGTCCAGCACCAGGCCGGTGACACCGCGGGCCAGGCTGCCGATCGTTACCGGTGCGCCCGGGATCAGCGGCTTTGTCAGTGTCGTCGTGATGGTGGTCTCGGTGGGACCGTAGCCGTTGATCAGTGCCCGGCCGGACCACTTCGACACCAGCTCCGGCGGGCACGCGTCACCGCCGACGACAATGGTGCGCAGGTCGGGGAGCGTTTCCGGATCGAGCGAGCCGACAACGGCGGGCGTGACATTGAGATGGGTGACGCGATGCGCGCGCAGCACCTGCGCCATCTCCTCGCCCGCGTATGCCGCGGGCGGCACCACTGCGAGGGTGGCGCCCGTCGCCAGCGTCACCAGGATCTCCTCGACGGAGATGTCGAAACTCGGTGACACCGCATGGGCGACCACCGATTCCGCATCGACCCCGAATCCTGCCCCTGAGCTGGCGACGAGATTCGCCAGACCGCGGTGCGGCACGAGCACGCCCTTGGGCAGGCCGGTCGACCCGGAGGTATAGATGACGTAGGCGACCTGATCCGGATGGATCGGGGCCCGCCGTTCGGCGTCGGTGATCGGACCGGCGTCCTGGGCGGCGATGAGCAGGGCGGTCGCCTCGTCGTCGATCGAGCGCCAATCGACACTGTCCGGCAACGACTTGCGTGCCTCGGTGACGGTCAGGCCGGTGACCACGCCGCTGTCGCCCACCATGTGCTCGATCCGGTCGGCGGGATAGGTCGGATCGATCGGCACGAACGGCGCGCCGGTCTTGGCCACCGCGATGGTCGCGAGCACCGATTCGGCCGATCGCGGAATCGACAGCGCGACACCGTGTTCAGGGCCTGCGCCGGCTGCGATCAGCACGCGGGCGAGACGGTTCGAGTACTCGTCTACCTCGCGATAGGTGAGTGTCTCGCCCGTGCCCCAGCACAGAGCCACCGCATTCCGGTCGATGGCGGCGCCCGCGGCGAGAATCTCTGGCAGCGTGCGGGATCCGACACTCGCCGGTCCACGTGCCGGCACCGACACGGCCTGCTCGGCGGCGGAAAGGACAGGCACCGTCGACAGCGGCGCATCTGGACCCGCGAGGAGGAACCGGTGCAGGAACAGCAGGAACCGCTCGTGGTGCGCCGTCAGATCGGCTTCGCTGTAGAGGTTTCCGTTGCCCTGGAGGTCGATGTGGGTGCTCTCACCGCCCACTCCGGGATACACATTGACGAACAGATCGTCGATCAGGCCGGAGGTGAGCACGTGCAGCCGCCCGACGACCGGGCCGAGCGCGATCCTGGTGTCCACCATCATCAGATTCACGGCGGGACCGAACGACGCCGCCTCGTCCATCGCCCAGCCGAGATCGCGGACGATGTCCTCCTGCCGGTAGCGCTGGCGGCGCAGCGCGCCGGTCAGCTCACCCTGCACGGCGAGGATCGCGGCGCCCACCGTGGTCTGGGGTGTCAGGGTGACGCGCAACGGGACGACATTGGCGAGCATGCCGCCCGAACGGCGCAGCGTCGCGGAGGTCCGCGCCGACACCGGCAGGCTCAGCACGACCTCCGAGGCGCCGGTCATCGCGGCGAGATAGGCGCCGAACGCGGCGACCACCGTCGGCGCGGCACCGGAGTTCACCGCCGCGGCGACGGAATCGAGCAGCGCGGTCGTCTCCGCGGGCAGTGCGCCCGCGACGCGGTTGGGGTGGGCGTCGACCTCGGCGTCGCGGCCGGCGAGATTCACCGGGTCGGCCATGCCGGCCAGGTGCTCGCGCCAGTACTGGCGATCGGCGTCGAAACGGGCCGAGGTCCGGTAGGCCAGATCGGCCTCCACGATCTTCTGCAGCGGTTCGGCCTTGCCCGGCGGCGGCTCCCTGCCGTCGAAGGCGGCGTTGTAGAGCTCGCCCGCCCGCTGGACCAGGGCCAGCGCGCCCATGCCGTCCAGCACGATGTGATGCATCCGCACGTACCAGAACCAGCGATCCTCGCCGACCCGCAGCATCGCCAGGCGGATGAGCCGGTCACGCATCACATCCAGCGGTGCGGTGTACTCGGCGCGCATCCAGGCGTGCGCGGCATGCTCCGGGTCGGGCTCGGACCGGAAATCGAGCTCGAGGATGTCGGCGTCGAGGCTCAGGTCGACGAGCTGATGCGGCTGACCGTCGATGTCGATCAGCCGCAGGTAGCCGGTGCCGAACTCGCGGCCGGTGCGCCGGACGGCCTCGGTCAGCAGCTCGAGGTCGATCGGGCCGGACAGTTCGACGTACTGGGCGATGGAGATGGGGGTGTCACCCGCGATGTGCTGGGCGAACCAGATCCCACGCTGGGCGGCGGACAAGGGGAAGGCGCCGTCGCGTGCGGCGGTGCCCGGTCCCTGCAGGGAAGACTGGGTCATGAGCAGACCTGCGTTCTCATGTCTCGAGCTCGGTATTCACCATGGGTCCGGCGACCCGCTGCGTTCCGCGATCCAGGTCCATTCTGAACCTGTGCGGACCGGACCGGAATGGGTTCTACGAGACCGCGGCCAGATCCCTGGTGGACAGCGGCGCGTCCGAGCTGACCAGATAACGCTGAAGTGTCGAGCGATCGTCGAGGACCAGCCAGTCGACGACATCGGTCAGCTCGGGCCGGTCGGCCCGGGTGGTGATGCCGAGGTAGGCGCCGAAGACGAACTCGTCGTCGGCGGCGGAGACGGGCACGGCGCCGATCTTGCGCACCGCCGCCTCGGCGACGATCGCCTCGGTCGCGGCGCCGACCGCCAGCGCGATCCGGGCGCCCGCGGTGGCGCCGCGGCTCAGCAGCAGTCGCGCCAGCCGGTTGGCCCAGCGATCCAGATCGGCATCGGCGAGATGGCCATCGGTGGCGATCGGGGTGGACTGCCGACGGGGCAGCTGGATGACGTTGTCGGCGATCGCGGTGGTCATCGTGCTCATCGTGGTGTCCCCTTGGCGCTGGTAGGAGGTGCTTTTCGTATGCCTCTACTGTCGTCGCCGGGCGGGGACTCCGACAGCGACCCCAGCGTTGGGGGGTGACCCCCCGGGGGGTGCGTTTCCCACCCCAAGGTGGTTGAACCCGTGGTGGCGACGCGGACGACGCGTCGCCACCCCGCTCAGCGCGCGTTGCCGCCGATGCTGAAGTGGGCGCCGGTCGGGTCGGTGAGACCGGCCAGGCGGCCGTAGGGGGTGTCCATGGGGTCGAACACCACGGCGCCGCCGAGGGCGACGGCCGTGGCGGCGGTCTTGTCGACGTCGTCGGCGCCGAAGTAGGTCGTCCACGCGCCGGGGATGCCCTCGGGGAGGTGGCCGGTGGCGTCCATGACGCCGCCGCGCATCGGGGAGGTCGCGTGGAGGGTGGTGTAGCGGAACTCGGGGGAGTCGGCCACGGTGAACGGGTCACGCCAGCCGAAGACCTCGCGGTAGAAGGTCAGCGACGGCTCGTAGGCGCGGGTCATCAGCTCGAACCAGGACGGCACACCGTCGTGGTTGCTCCAGACACCGTCGGCGACGTCGCCGATCGCCTCGAAGCCGGGGAACTCGCCCGCCTGCCACACGCCGACACCGACGCCGCCGACATCGGCAAGCACGGCCATGGTGCCCAGCTCGCCCACCGCCATCGGCTCGACGAACACGTTGGCGCCTGCGGCGCTCGCCTTCGCCGTGGTCGCCGCGGCGTCGTCGGCGGCCAGGTAGACGGTCCAGCGGTCGGGGAACGGATCGCCGTCGTCGGGGACGCGGTTCATCGCGCCCGCGACGGCCTTGCCGTCCTTGCGCAGGGTGGTGTAGCCACCGAACTCCTCGCCGCCGCGTTCGGCGGTCCAGCCGAACAGTTCGCCGTAGAAGGCGATGGCGCGGTCGAGATCGGCGGTGTAGAGATCGACCCAGGTGGGATCGCCGGGCTGGATGCTGACGGACATGACGACTCCTCGGCTGCGGGGGAATAGCTCGACAGAGACGGTGGCGGAACGTGCCCACCGTCATAGATCATGACGTCGCGGCACCCGAAAAGTCATCGCAGGCAACCGTTGCACCCGCGCGACCTGCGGAGGAAGATCGAGAACGGTGTCGGTCGGATACGCCGTCGTTCGTCTACGGCGCGCTGAATACGACACAGAGTAGGACCCGCTCGTGATGCTGCGGCAGCACGGTTTACGATTCACTCCAACGCATGCTGACCGTCGTCTGCCTCTGACCGGAGGACGGAGGGCCTGCGAGTGACGTACAGGCATCTTCAGGAGGATCAGTGACTGCGGTAGAGCCCAGGCCAGTCCCTCAGTTGGAAGCGACTCGACCGTATCCCGCTCGGACCGGGCCCAAGGGCTCGTTCCTGTACAAGGCGGTCACCACCACCGACCCCAAGGTGCTCGGCACCATGTACCTGGTGACGGCGATCAGCTTCTTCCTGGTCGGCGGTCTCATGGCGCTGCTCATGCGCGCCGAGCTGGCCCGCCCGGGTCTGCAGTTCCTCTCGCCCGAGCAGTTCAACCAGCTGTTCACCATGCACGGCACGATCATGCTGCTGTTCTACGCGACGGCGATCGTGTTCGGCTTCGCCAACATCATCCTCCCGCTGCAGATCGGCGCCCCAGACGTCGCCTTCCCGCGACTGAACGCGTTCAGCTACTGGCTGTACCTGTTCGGTGGCTCCATGGCGACCGCGGGCTTCGTGACCCCCGGTGGCGCCGCGGACTTCGGCTGGACGGCGTACGTGCCGCTGACCGACATCCTGCACTCGCCCGGTGTCGGCACCGACCTGTGGATCCTGGGTCTGGCCGTCTCCGGTCTCGGCACCATCCTCGGTGGCGTCAACATGCTCACCACCGTGGTCTGCCTGCGCGCGCCCGGTATGACCATGTTCCGCATGCCGATCTTCACCTGGAACATCGCGGTGACCTCGGTCCTGGTGCTGCTCGCGTTCCCGCTGCTGACCGCGGCGCTGTTCGGCCTGGCCTACGACCGCCACCTGGGCGGCCACATCTACGACCCGGCCACCGGCGGCATCCTGCTCTACCAGCACCTGTTCTGGTTCTTCGGCCACCCCGAGGTCTACATCATCGCGCTGCCGTTCTTCGGCATCGTGTCCGAGATCTTCCCGGTCTTCAGCCGTAAGCCGATCTTCGGTTACACCACGCTGGTCTACGCGACCCTCGGTATCGCGGCGCTGTCGATCGCGGTGTGGGCGCACCACATGTACGCCACCGGCGCCGTGCTGCTGCCGTACTTCTCCTTCATGACCTTCCTCATCGCGGTCCCGACCGGTGTGAAGTTCTTCAACTGGATCGGCACGATGTGGCGCGGTCAGCTGACGTTCGAATCACCGATGCTGTGGTCGATCGGCTTCCTGGTGACCTTCCTCTTCGGTGGTCTGTCGGGCGTCATCCTGGCCTCGCCGCCGCTGGACTTCCACGTCACCGACTCGTACTTCGTCGTCGCGCACTTCCACTACGTGCTCTTCGGCACCATCGTGTTCGCCACCTTCGCGGGTATCTACTTCTGGTTCCCGAAGATCACCGGCCGCATGATGGACGAGCGCCTGGCGAAGTGGCACTTCTGGACCACCTTCGTCGGCTTCCACACCACCTTCCTGGTGCAGCACTGGCTGGGTGCCGAGGGCATGCCGCGTCGCTACGCCGACTACCTGCCCAGCGACGGCTTCACCACGCTGAACACGATCTCCACCATCGGTGCCTTCATCCTCGGCTCGTCGATGCTGCCGTTCGTGTGGAACACCTTCAAGAGCTACCGCTACGGCGAGGTCGTCACGGTGGACGACCCGTGGGGCTACGGCAACTCCCTGGAGTGGGCCACCACCTGCCCGCCGCCGCGGCACAACTTCTACGAGCTGCCGCGCATCCGCTCCGAGCGTCCGGCGTTCGAGCTGCACTACCCGCACATGGTCGAGCGCATGAAGGCCGAGGCGCACGTCGGCTGGGGCTCGGCCAAGCACGCCACGCACGTTGCCGAAGGCACGCTGGCGAAGAAGTAGAAAACACCGGAAGACCGAGGGTGTGCACCTGCTGGGTGACCAGCAGGTGCACGCGCTATTTCTAGACTAAGTTGCGCATTTACGGCTCACCCCAGGGAAGGGCCCGGATATGGAGCAGATCGACTTGGCAGACACCACAGTTCTCGTGACCGTCACCGGCCCCGACCGACCTGGCGTCACTTCTGTGCTGCTGACAGCGCTATCGCGGCATCAGGTGAGCCTGCTCGACGTGGAGCAGGTCGTCATCAGGGGCAGGCTCACCCTCGGTGTGCTGGTGTCGTGCCCCAACGACCCCGAGGCGCTGCAGGACGAGCTCGAAGAGGCGATGAACACCGTCGGCATGCAGGTCGACGTGTCCGTCGACGCGCAGATCGGCAAGCCGCCGATGTCGACGCATGCCGTGGTGGTGCTCGGCGCCCCCGTCACCGCGCACGCGTTCAGCGCGATCTCGCGGATGCTCGCCGCCCTCGGCGCCAATATCGACACCATTCGCGGCATCGCCGACTATCCGGTGACCGGCATGGAACTGATGGTCACCGCGACCGACACCGGCGCCGACACCGATTCCCGGCTGCGCACCGCGCTGGCCGACGTCGCCGTCGCCGAGCAGGTCGACATCGCCGTGGAACGGGCCGGGCTGGCCCGTCGCGCCAAGCGGCTCATCGTCTTCGACGTGGACTCCACCCTGATCCAGGGTGAGGTCATCGAGATGCTGGCCGCGCACGCCGGTGTCGAGGAGCAGGTCCGCGAGGTCACCGAGGCCGCGATGCGTGGCGAGCTCGACTTCGCCGAATCGCTGCGCCAGCGGGTCGCGACCCTGGAAGGTCTCGACGAGTCGGTGATCGAGGAGGTCGCCGACCGGATCGAGCTCACCCCCGGCGCCCGCACCACCATCCGCACGCTGCGTCGGCTCGGGTTCCGCTGCGGCGTGGTCTCCGGTGGGTTCCGGCAGGTCATCGAGCCGCTCGCGCATGAGCTGGAACTCGACTTCGTGCAGGCCAACACCCTCGAGATCGTCGACGGGAAGCTCACCGGCCGGGTGATCGGCGAGATCGTCGACCGGGCCTTCAAGGCGACCGCGCTGCGCAAGTTCGCCGCCGACGCGGGTGTGCCGATGGAGCAGACCGTGGCGGTCGGCGACGGCGCCAACGACATCGACATGCTCAACGCGGCCGGGCTCGGCGTGGCGTTCAACGCCAAGCCCGCGCTGCGCGAGGTGGCCGACACGGCGCTGTCGCATCCGTATCTGGACGCGGTGCTGTTCATCCTCGGCGTCACCCGCGACGAGGTCGAGGCGGCCGACGCCCGCGACGGCGGGGTGCGCCGGGTTCCGCTGCTCGGGCGGTAGTCACTGGCGCGTCGCGGCCGGACGGGCCCGGCACGGCGTTAGCCTCCAGCGCAGGGTGTCCTTCGGCGTTGGGAGAGTTCCGTGCGGAAAGTCCTGCTCGCGGCTCGAGCGGACGCTACGGGCGCTGGTCGCTCGGTTCCGCGAGGCTTGCTCGTCCTGGCCACCCTCGCGGGCCTGCTCGCCGGATGTGGCGACGACTCGTCCGGCACCTCGACGACAATCGAGCTGCCGACCACCGCACCGGCGGCCGCGGTGAGCCCGGTCGAGGTCGACCAGACCTTCAACGGCGGGACGGTCGGCGTGGAGCTGGGTCAGCTCCTGCTGGTCCGGCTACCGCAGAAGCCGGACGACACCGAGCAGTGGATACCGGTGAACATCGAGGAGGGTGTCCTGTCCGCGGAGCCACCCCAGTCGGAGGGCGACAGCACGGTGTGGCCGTTCCGTGGTATCGGGCCCGGCATGGCGACCATCCAATTCGTCTTCGGCCCGGCCAGTCAGCCACCGATCGAGCCGGGGCCGCAGTTCATCCTGTCCGTGCAGGTCGCGTAGTGGCGACGGAGACCGTCCGGTCGGCTCGCTAGGCTGGGCCGGACTGGTGGCGTCGATCGAATCGGGTGTTGTGGCATGGGCAGCGCGGAACTGAGCAGCGTGGAGACCGAGGCGGAGGTCAGGGACACCGCGGCCGAATTCGCTGTGCGGCACGCCGAATTGGCGCGGGGCTACGGCGGCAACGGCGACCCGGACGACCCGGCCATGGTCCAGGCGATGCAGATGGTGCTGCACATCCCGAAGACCCATCCGCCCGCCCGCAGCGCGCTCCTGGAAGCCGCGGCGGCCGCTGCCGTCGCCGTCTGTCTCGACCCGCGCTCCGGGCCGGGCGGAGAGTGGGAGCCGCGGTATCTGGCGTGGAAGCGGTCCAGGATCAGGAAGGTGGCCCGGCGGGCTCGCGGCTCGCAGTGGGTGTCCGCGGGTGCGGTCGACGGTGTCACGATCGAGGTCGACGGCGCGCAGGCGCGTGCGTTCGTTCCCGGCCCGGTGGGCGCGATCGACCAGCGGATCCGCAAGCTGCAGATCGGCGGCACCGATCTCGAGCACGACGAGCCGGGCCCGCCGGACCCGCGGCTGCCGGTGCTGTGGGTCAACGCGGCGCTCGAGATGTCGGTCGGCAAGGCGGCCGCCCAGGTCGGGCACGCGAGCATGCTGCTGGCGGGGGCCATGCCGGTGACGGCCGCGGCGGCCTGGGCCGAGCACGACTTCCGGTGCGCGGTCCGCGATGCCGACGACCAGCGGTGGGCTGGATTGGTGGCCGAGGTGGCCGCCGGTCGCGCTGTCGCCGTGCGCGACGCGGGCTTCACCGAGGTGGCGCCCGGCTCGATGACGGTGATCGCGGTGCCCGCCCAGGCCTGACCCACCGGCACGCGCGGCCGAATCCTGCCGGTTGGTGCCGGTTTTCGCGACTCGCCGTCACGGCGGGGTGTATCTGGGGGATCGTGGGGGTATATGAAACCGACGGTCCAGGCAGCCAGGCGTAGGGAGGTTCCGCGATGGTGACGACGATTGTGGTGATCCTGATCGTGTGGGTGGTGCTCTCGGTGCCGATCTCGTTTCTCGCCGCCAGGATGCTGCGCGGCGAGCAGGGCGGGCACCGCGATTCCGCGCCGACCAGCAACGACGAATCCCACTCGGGCCGGTCGTTCCGCTGAGGGCCCGCGTGGTCCAAGATGGAGCGCGTGTCGCAACCCGATCCCGATCTGCTCATCGACTTCTCCGACGTGACCATCCGCCGCTCGGGCCGAACGCTCGTCGGCCCGGTCAGCTGGCAGGTCGAGCTCGACGAACGCTGGGTGGTGTTAGGCCCCAACGGGGCAGGCAAGACCTCGCTGCTGAGAATGGCCGCCGCCGAGGTCCATCCGACCTCCGGTGACGCGAACCTGTTGGGGGAGACCCTCGGTCGCGTCGACGTCACCGAGCTGCGCCCGCGCATCGGGTTGTCCTCGGCGGCGGTGGCCAGCCGCATTCCCGTCGACGAGAAGGTCAGCGATCTGGTGGTGTCGGCAGGCTACGCGGTGCTCGGCCGGTGGCGCGAACGCTACGACGACATCGACACCGAACGCGCCGTCGACATGCTGGAAACCCTGGGCGCCGAACACCTTTCCGACCGCACCTACGGCACCCTGTCCGAGGGCGAACGCAAGCGGGTGCTGATCGCACGCGCCCTGATGACCGATCCGGAACTGCTGCTGCTCGACGAACCCGCCGCCGGCCTCGACCTGGGTGGGCGAGAGGAACTCGTGGAGCGGCTCGGCTATCTGGCCGCCGACCCCGACGCGCCCGCGATGGTCCTGGTGACCCACCACGTGGAGGAGATCCCGCCGGGCTTCACCCACGCCATGCTGCTCAGGGAGGGCGAGGTCGTCGGGCAGGGTCTGCTCGAGGACGTGCTCACCGCCGAGAACCTCAGCGCCGCGTTCAGCCAGTCCATCGCGCTGGACCGGGTCGACGGGCGCTGGTTCGCCCGCAGGGCGCGCCGGGCGGGGCAGCACCGCCGCGCCTGACGTCCACTCAGTGGGAACCGGGAGGGCGGGACAGCACCCGCCCGGCTGAACTGTTTCCACCGCTAACCAAGCAGGCGTTAGGGTGCAGTGGAGGCCGGAGTCGCGGCCGCGCGTCACACGCGCGGCCTGCCCGGTGCTCCGGCAGGCGATGGGGCCGGTCGGAGTCGGTCGCCGGGCCGCGCCCGGCGGTGGAGAGGAACGGGTATGAGTGAGTCCGGGGTAGCCGCGCGCGACGCGTCGACGGTGATGCTGGTGCGCGACGGTGGGTCGGGCATCGAGGTGTTCCTGCAGCGGCGCGTCAGCGGAATGGCGTTCGCGGGCGGGATGACCGTCTTCCCCGGCGGTGGCGTCGACGCCGCCGACGGCACCGCCGACATCGCCTGGGCAGGACCCGCACCGGCGTGGTGGGCCGAGCGTTTCGCGACGACCGAGCAGGCGGCCCAGGCGCTGGTCGCGGCCGCGGTCCGGGAGACCTTCGAGGAATGCGGCGTGCTGCTGGCCGGGCCTACCGCCGATACCGTCGTCGACGACTCCGCGGTTTACCGCGAGGCCCGCGGCAAGCTCGAGCGCCGTGAGCTGTCGCTCGCGGCCTTCCTCGCGGCCGAGGGTCTGGTGCTGCGTGCCGATCTGCTGCGTCCGTGGTCGAACTGGATCACTCCCGAAGCCGAACCGCGCCGCTACAACACCCGGTTCTTCGTCGCCGTGCTGCCGCAGGGCCAGATCGCCGACGGCGCGACCTCCGAGGCCGCCCAGGTCCTCTGGGCGACTCCGCAGGACGCCCTGGCGAGCTGGCGGGCGGGCGAGCACGTCCTGCTGCCGCCGACGTGGTCGCAGCTCGACGGCCTGTGCGGTTTCGCCGATACCGCGGCCGTGCTGGCCGCCGACCGGGCGATCACCCCGATCATGCCGCACTGCACGCCCAACGCCGAGGGCCCGCCGCTGACCGACTTCCCGGACAACGGCCGGTATTTCGCGGAGCTGCCGCAGCTGGGTGCACTGGGCGGCCGGTAGGTTGGCCGCATGGCCGAATTCGTCACCCTCGAGCTGCCCGCCGAGCCGACCGCTCGCGGCGTCGCGCTGCTGCGCATCGATCGTCCGCCGCTGAACCTCGTCGACGCCCAGCTTGCCCGTGAGGTCGCCGCGGCGGCCGAGACCGTGGGCAGGCACCCCGGGGTGGCCGCGCTCATCGTCTACGGCGACGAGCGGGTGTTCAGCGCGGGCGACGAGATGACCGAGCTCGCCGAGCTCGACGCCGAGCAGGCGGCCGCCATGGCCGCCGACCTGCAAGCCGCCCTCGGCTGCCTCACCCGGGTGCCGCAGCCGACGGTCGCCGCGATCACCGGCTACTGCCTCGGCGCCGGTCTGGAGCTGGCACTCGGCGCCGACCACCGGATCATCGGCGACAACGTCAAACTCGGGCTGCCGCAGATCAAGGCGGGACTGATCCCGCTGTCGGGGATCCGCAGGCTGTCGCTGCTGATCGGCGCGAGCCGCGCCAAGGACCTTGTCTACACCGGTCGATTCGTCGACGCCGAGGAAGCCGCGAAGCTCGGTCTGGTCGACGAGGTCGTCGCCCCCGACGACGTCCTCACCGCCGCCCGCCGCTGGGCCGAGCAGTTCGTGACGGCCGCGCCGCGCGCCCTGGCGGCCGCCAAGGCGGTCTTCGAAGCGGGCCCGCACGGTCACTCCACCGCCGTCACCGAATGGTCGGCGCTGTTCGCCACCGACGACGCCCGCACCGGCACCCGCACCTTCGCCGCGGAGGGCCCGAACAGCGCTGTTTTCACCGGCCGGTGAGCTGAGACCGGTCGATCGACCAAGTGGAACCGCCGGAAACAAGACCGCCCATTGCGTGCCAAGGGTCTCCTATTACTCTTGGCGGTTATGACGGTCCACCCCGATGACCCGGCGCCGAACCCGCACGCCACCGAGGCCGAGGTCGAAGCAGCGCTGAAGGACACCAAGCTCGCCCAGGTCCTGTATCACGACTGGGAAGCGGAGACATACGACGACAAGTGGTCGATCTCCTATGACGAACGCTGTATCGCGTATGCCCGCGGCCGGTTCGACCTCGCGGTCGGCCCCGCCCCGCTCCCCTACGAACGGGCGCTCGAGCTCGGCTGCGGCACGGGGTTCTTCCTGCTGAACCTGATGCAGGGCGGCATCGCGAAGAAGGGCTCGGTCACCGACCTCTCGCCCGGCATGGTCAAGGTCGCGCTGCGCAACGCCGAGCACCTGGGCCTGGACGTCGACGGCCGTGTCGCCGACGCCGAGACCATCCCGTACGACGACGACACCTTCGACCTCGTGTGCGGCCACGCCGTGCTGCACCACATCCCGGACGTGGAGCTGGCGCTCAAGGAGTGCCTGCGGGTGCTCAAGCCGGGCGGACGTTTCGTCTTCGCCGGTGAGCCGACCACCATCGGCAACCTCTACGCCCGCAAGCTCGGTCAGGCCACCTGGAAGGTGACCACCGAGATCACCAAGCTGCCGTTCCTGTCCGGCTGGCGCCGCCCGCAGACCGAGCTGGACGAGTCCTCCCGCGCCGCCGCGCTCGAGGCCGTCGTCGACCTGCACACCTTCGACCCGAGCGATCTCGAGAAGATGGCCAAGTCGGCCGGTGCCGTCGACGTGAAGGCCACCACCGAGGAGTTCGCCGCCGCCCTGTGGGGCTGGCCGGTGCGCACGTTCGAGGCCGCCGTCCCCGACGAGAAACTGACCATCGGCTACCGCATGGCGCAGTACCGCGCCTGGCTGGGCCTGAGCTGGCTCGACGAGAACGTCCTGCGCAAGGTCGTCCCGCGCGAGTTCTTCTACAACGCGATGATCACCGGCGTGAAGCCGGGCGCGGCGCAGAAGTAGGTGGGGTACCGCTTCGGCCGCGACGACGTCGCCTATCTGGGCAGCGCGGCGGGATCCGCCGCGCTCGCCGACGTCGACCGGCTGGAGCTCACCCCGGCGACGCACCTGCGCGATATCGAGCAGGTGCGTCGTTCGCACGACGCGCACGCCGCCGCGCTGATCGAGACGGTGCGGTTGCGGCGTAAGGCCGCGGTGAAGCTGCCCGCGGCGGCCGAATGGTTGTTCACCGACGACGCCCTGCAGCAGGCAACGCCCGCGCTCGTCGCCCGGCACCGGGCCGCGCGGCTGGCCGGCCGGGCGGTGCACGATGTCACCTGCTCGATCGGGGCGGAACTGGCCGAGCTGGCCGCGGTGTGCCCGGCAGTCATCGGTAGTGACCTCGACGAGGTGCGGTTGGCGATGGCCGCCCACAACCTCGGTGTCGCGCCGCTGTCGGCGACCGGTCTCGGCACAGCCGTCGATGGACAGCAGGAGCCACACCTCCTCTCCGTCACGCAGGCCGCTACTCGCGCCGGCGGAGCGCCGCAGGAGGCGGTTTCGTCGATTCGCGGACGAAACATAGTGCTGGCCAAGGCCGATGCCCTCACCCCCACGTCCCGGGACACGGTGATCATCGCCGATCCCGCCCGTCGAGCCGACGGTCGCCGCACCTATGACCCCGCGAAACTCCAACCCCCACTGCCCGACCTGCTGGCCGCCTACGCGGGCCGTGACATCGCCGTGAAGTCCGCTCCCGGACTGGATTTCGACCGCCTCGGCTGGAACGGCGAGATCGAGGTGGTCTCCCTCGACGGCGCGGTCCGCGAAGCCTGCCTGTGGTCGCCCGGGCTGACCGAATCCGGCGTCACCCGCCGCGCCACCGTCCTCGATTCCCGCGGCGGCGCGACCACACTCACCGACGCCGACCCCGACGACATCCCCGAGCAGCCCCCCGGCGAGTGGATCGTCGACCCCGACGGCGCGATCGTGCGCGCGGGCCTGGTCCGCCACTACGCCGCCGAACACGGCCTCTGGCAACTGGATCCGCACATCGCCTACCTCACCGGCGACACCGTCCCCTCAGGCATGCGCGGCTTCCGCATCGAGGACCGCTTCGAACTCCGCGAGAAGACACTGCGCCAGGAACTGTCCCGCCGCGACTGCGGCCCGCTGGAGATCCTCATCCGAGGCGTCGACATCGACCCGGACGCCCTCCGCAAGAAGCTCAAGCAGCGCGGCACCCAGCCCTACACCTTGGTGATCACCCGAATCGGCCGCAACGCAACGGTTTTCCTGTGCACGGCCCAGGCGGCCGGGTAAGGCTGCTGCGACGCCGCGATCGAACACATGTTCCCCTCGGCGGCTATGCTGTGCCGGTGACCAACGAGAACCCCGCCGAGGCCGCCATCCATCGCTACTTCGCCGCACTCCAGTCCGGCACCCCGGCGCTGTTGAAGGAGTGCTTCACCGATGACGCGCGCTGGATCGCACCAGGTCGGCTGCCCAACTCGGGAACCTGGCACGGACCGGACGCTATCGTCGACGAGTTCTTCCCGATCGCGATGGGCCGGATGCGGCCGGGCTCGTTCACCACGGACCTGCTCAGCCTGACCATCGGCGACTCGAACGCCGTCGTCGAGTGGCGATCGAGGGCGACCACGACCTCGGGCCACGAGTACGACAACGCCTACATCGCGAACTTCGTCGTCACCGACGGCAAGATCTCCGAGGTACGCGAGTACTTCGACACCCAGCACGGTGAGAGCCTGTACCAGTAGCTAACTTTCCATCTTCTTCACCACCCGCTGAATCGTGAGCCAGGTGCGGGTGGTGATGTCCTTGCCGTAGGTCTTGTCCAGGCGGGCCATGAAGTCGGGGGTTTTGCCGGTGCTGTTGTCGATGACGGTGAGGAAGGCACGGGCCTCGCGGTCATAACCGATGACGCGCGTGAGGGGGTCGTCGTCGAAGGCCTTCGTGTCCGCTTCGCGCATCGCGTCTTTGAAGAATGTGACAGTGAGGTAGGAACCACGTTCGTGGGGGAGGCCTTCGAAGGGGTCGCGGTCCAGTAGTTCACGCAGTTCGGAGTGACTCCGGATGATGGTCCCGCCGGGGATGCCCAGCTCGGTGGCCAGGGCCTGCTGGATGCGCTCTTCCAGGTCGGCCCGGTCATCGGCGGTGCGAAAGACGACATTGCCGCTGGTCAGTACCGAGGCGACCTTGTCGAAGCCCAGACCTTCGAACACCCCACGCAACTTCTCGTTGCGCATGTTCGGGTTGGTCGGCATGATCCCGCGCAGCAGCGCCGCATAACTGTCCACGGTGCGACCGTACCGATCACCCCGGACAACCCGCCATGGCGGGCGAGGCCGTCAGCCCCCTGGCATGTGGAGCGAGCGGGTCAGGGCGGGCTCTATCTTGGACGGAGGTCAACCATTGTGACATCGCATGGACCGGGAACCGAGCCGAACTCCCGCACCGATCTGCCCCGGTGCCGCCGGGTGATCCCACGCTATCTGGGCTGGTAATGCAGCGGGCAAGTCGAGAGATCTTCCCCGACCATAGCGCGCGCAGCCTGCCGTCCAGAACGGCTCGGGATAGCCGCAACAACCACCCGACCGCGGCAGGCGTCGAACAGCATCAGATCGGCGTGCTCGTTCGTGATTTACACAAGACAAATCACCAATGGCCAGACGGGCGCCATACCCATGCAGGCGAAAGGCCAGCCAGGGTCCCAAAACGATGCGGGCTCGACTTGGACGGGCGTCGGTGCCTGGACCGGAGCGACGGAATCGGCAGGCGCCGCGGTGGCGAATCCGGAACCCAGCGCGATCATCGGTGCGAGGGCCGCAGCTGCTGCGGCTGCGCGAATTGTGTTCTTGGTCATGATGGTTCCTTCAGTGGGAAAATGTCGGGAATCCGCACGAAGCGGAGAATCCCGCAAGATCGACACCGACAATTGTTCTCGTCGCACGAGTGGAAAACCATCATCCCCGGGGCTGAAACCACTCACCCCCGGGGTTGAAATCCCTCATCCCTCGACCGCGCAGCCAGTACCGACCACCCGACAGCCCTCCATACCGGTCGAGAACGGGTCGGCTGCTGCGGGGCGGGACTTGTTCAGCGGGTCATACAGCGAAGACGCAGGGGGCTGTAAGCAGGGGCAGGATCGGCGGCACAAAGCAGATCGGGAACGCGAGTAGGCTGAGCCCGAGTGTAAATGGCGCCAGTAGCACGGCAGGCTCGACCTGCACAGGGGCCAGCTCGGAGACCGCGACAGGGGTAGGGGATTCGGAGGGGGCCGCAGTAGCAATACCTGACCCGAGGGCAATCATCGGTGTGAGCGCCACAGCTGCTGCGGCTGCGCGAATTCTATTCTTGGTCATGATGGTTCCTTCGGTGAGGAATACGGGAACCACGCGAACGGAGGATCCCGCAAGATCGACACCAATAATTGTTCTAGTGGTACAAGTGGAAAACCATCATCCCCGGGGTTGAAATCCCTCAGCCCTCGGCTGCGCAGCCGCTCGGCGATTACGCCTTTGCCGCGGCGTTCTTCTTCCGCTCGATATCGGCCAGCGCGGCCATGTAGGCGGCCCGCTCCTCGGCGGTGGCGTCCCAGGCGACCTTGCGGTTCTTGACGACCTTGGCCGGCGCGCCGACGGCGATGCTGTAGTCGGGGATGTCCCCACGCACCACCGCGTGCGCGCCCAGCACACACCCACGCCCGACGCGGGTGTCGCGCAGCACGGTCACCTTGGCGGCGATCCAGGTGTCGGGGCCGATCCGGACGGGGCTCTTCACGATGCCCTGGTCCTTGATGGGCAGGGTGATGTCGTCCATCTTGTGGTCGAAGTCGCAGATGTAGCACCAGTCGGCGACCAGCGTGGATTCGCCGATCTCGATGTCGAGGTAGGTGTTGACGACGTTGTCCTTGCCGAAGACCACCTTGTCGCCGATGCGCAGCGAGCCCTCGTGGCAGCGGATGGCGTTGCCGTCACCGATGTGCACCCAGCGGCCGATCTCCATGCGGGCGAATTCCGGGGTCGCGTGGATCTCCACATTGCGGCCGAGGAACACCATGCCACGCAGCACGATGTGCGGGTTGGCCAGCCGGAACTTGGCCAGCCGGTAGTACCGCACCAGGTACCAGGGGGTGTAGGCGCGGTTGGCGAGCACCCAGCGCAGCGAGTCCCTGGTCAGAAAACGCGCCTGCTGCGGATCGCGGCGGCGTGAACCACGCCAGCGCGCGCTCAGCGGCGCGCCCCACATGCTCGTCACGAACTACTCTCCCGTCGTGATCGCACCGGGCCAGCCCCGGGGATTCGGTCATCGATAACACAGAGTACTTTCGGAGCGCACGTATACCGTGCGGTACCCCGATCATCGGCTCGATAAAACAGGGAGATCAGCAGGTGCGAACTCGGACTCGCGTCGCGGCCTCGCTCGCTGCCGCCGGTGTGGTGGCGTTGGCAGGCTGCGGCACCGACGTGGACGACATCACGGTCGGCAGCGGAAAGGGTTGGCCCGCAGCCCATCACGACGGACGCAACGGTGGTGCGAGCCCGGTGACCGGCGCGGAGTCGATGTCGCTGAGCTGGTCGCGCCCGGTGGGCGGCCCGATCGCCCAGCCGTTGACGATCGGCTCCGAGGGCCAGATGTTCGTGACGACGAGCACGGGCAACTGCGCGATCTTCTCCTACCAGATGCGCACCGGACGCAAGCGCTTCTGCAACCCGCTCGGCCCGTCGACGATCGAGTCGCCGACCGTGGTCGACAGCGTCAGCAACGTCTACGTCGGTGACGACGGCGCGGTGAACTCCTTCAACTACCTCGGTCAGCCGCGCTGGCGCACGCCGGTGGCGGGCGTGCCGGTGGCGATCCAGTTCACCGCTGACGGCAAACTGCTCACGGTGACCCAGTCCGGCCAGGTCGACGTCCTGAGCCGGCAGACCGGCGGTCGCGAGGTGCCGACGCTGCAGCTGCTCGGCGAGCCCGACTTCCTGAAACTGCCCGGCCTGACCCGCCCGGCCTCCGGCGACGGTCTCGACGACTGCCGGATCGGCGGCCCGCGCTGCGCGGTCGCCAACACCACCGCCGTCGACCCCGAATCGGGCCGGTTCTTCGTCACCGTGTGGGAGCCCGGCAAGTCCGTCGCCTCGTTGCGCGGGATGCGCTACGCCGACGGCAAGGTCGCCCAGGAGTGGAGCGCCGACATGCTGACCGGCGGCAGCGCCACCAGCCCGACCCTGTCCGGCGACGGCGCCACCGTGTACGTCGGCGACAACAGCGGCCGCCTGATCGCCGTGAACGCCGAGGACGGCAGCACCCGCTGGACCCACGCCCTCGGCTGGACCCCCAGCCGCGGCATCTCCCTGGTCGACGACCTGATCATCCCCGCGGGCGACGACGGCTACCTGATGGCCCTGCACGACCGCGGTGACCGCGCCGAGCTCGCCTGGGAACGCAAAGACCTCGCCCTGCGCGGCACCCCCGCCCAGACCGCGGGCGGCATCGGCTACACCGTCGCCGCCATCGGCGCGGGCCTGAGCCTGATCACCTTCGACACCACCACGGGCAACACCGTCGACTCCGACGTCCTGCCCGCCGCCACCGGCACCACCACCGGCACCTCCGTCGGGCCGGAAGGTGAAGTCGTCGTCGCCACCCGCCTCGGCGAGATCTTCGCCTTCACCCCCGACGCCTGACCGGGCGTCAGTACGGGTTGGCCCGGTCCGCCCAGCGCGCGTCGACCTCCGCGGCGCGTTGCCGGGGGAAGGCGATGCGCGCCGGGTCGCCGTCGGCGGTGTAGCGCTGGTCCGGGTGGGCGGCCAGCCAGTCCAGCCAGTAGCCGGAGTCGAACGGGACCGCGCCGCGCCCGGACCTGATGCGCGGCACGCCACCGGGGTCGATCGCGCCGTACGGTGCGGGGGCGGGATTCGAGCCAACCAGCATCACAGCGTCGAAGCGGTAGGCGGTGCCGTCCCAGCTGCCGGTCGCGGCCAGGCTGCGATCGCGGGGATAGACGCCCAGCGGCAATGCCATGGTGCGCACGGTGATTCCCGGCGCGGCCGTTGTCACCGCACGCACGTTCTGCACCAGTTCCCGTTGCACGCCGTCGGCGTCCAGGCTCGCGAGATTCGCGTGATCGGCGGTGTGCGCACCGACCTCGTGGCCGTTGGCCGCCAGCCAGGGCAGCGCGCGAGGGTCGTTCCCGAAGGGCTCGTTGTTGACGTAGAAGGTGGCCACCGGCCGGAAATCGGGGTAGCGGGCGCCGAACTCGGCGAGGATGCCCGCTGCGCTGTCCGGGGCCACGGCGCCGGCGTCGGTGAAGGCGAGCTGGCTCCCGGTGGAATCGTCGAAGGTGAGTACCACCGGATGGGTGCCCGCCGGCAGGTCGAGGTCGCCGGCGATGTACTGCGCGGCGGTCACCGGGCGGTAGCCCTCGCGGTAAAGACGTTCCAGTTCGTCCCGGAACTCCGCCGGGGTCTGGTCGTATTCGCCGGCCGGGTTCGCTGCGAGCTGGTGATACATCAGGACCGGGACGAATCCCAGTTCGTTGGCGGCGATCTCGGCCGGATTCGGCGGTGACGATTCCGCTGTCGTCGCGGGCCCGGCCGGTTGTCCGGCCGGAGCCGGTGCGCCCTCTGCCGTGCAGGCGGTGAGTGCCGCGGCCAGCAAGAGCGTGGACACGCGGTGGAATACCGGGTTCGATCTGCCTCCCATCGCGATAATGTAACGCGGCGGCAAAGCTTTTCCCGTGTTCTTTCGATACCCCGGCAGTTTGCATCGGACCTGCGAAATAGTGGGCCTGACAACGGTAGCGGAAGGTGGTGTGGGCGTTGGGATTGTGGATCCAGTCGATTGATCGGCGGCGTTTGGCGATGATCGCCGCAGTTGCTGTCCTCGCGTTGGTGGTAGTCGCGCTGCTGGCCGGATTCGCGTTGAGCAGATCCGCGGGACTTGCGGCCGCGGACACCGTCGCGCCGACCCTGCAGGTGACACCACCCGATCCGGTGCGCTCCTATCGCGCGCCGGTCGTGCTGCGCGGCAACGCCATCGACGCCGTGCGCGTGTCCATCGGCGAGGAATCGGTGACTCCCGGTCCGGACGGGGCCTTCGAGATCTCCGTGCCGTGGGCTCCCGCCGTCGAGGTCGTGGCGGCGGACGCCGCGGGCAATCAGAGCAGCAGCACCGTCGTCACGGCGCGCACGCTGCCGCGGATGCGGGCGGTGCACGTCACCGCGCACGCCTGGTCGCACGAGGGCCTGCGCGAAGCCGTGCTCGATCTCGCTCGCGAAGGCCGCATCGATACCGTGCAGCTCGACATCAAGGACGAGGACGGCGTCGTCGGCTACGACTCCCAGGTTGCCCTCGCCCGCGAATCCGGTGCTGTCGCTTCGATTTACGATGCGCCCGCCGCCCTGCGGCAATTGCACGACCTCGGCCTGCAGGTGGTCGGCCGCATTGTCGCGTTCCGCGATCCGACCGTGGCCGCCTGGGCCTGGCACAACGGCCGACCCGATTGGGTTGTCCAGAATCCGTCCGGGCAGCCCTATTCCAGTCACTACGGCCCGATCGCCTTCACCAATGTCGCCCATCCCGACGTGCGCCGATACAACATCGACCTCGCGGTGGAGGCCGCCCAGCTCGGCTTCGACGGCATCATGTACGACTACGTCCGCCGCCCCGACGGCAGCCTGACCAGCATGCATTTCGCCGGACTTACCGGCACCCCCACCGACGCGGTCGCCGGATTCCTCGCCGAGAGCCGCTACCCGGTCCACCTCGCCGGCGCCCACCTGAGCGCCGCCGTCTACGGCATCGCCTCCACTCGCCCGGACGAGATCGCCCAGGACATCCCCCGCATGGCCCGCAACGTCGACTTCGTCGCCCCCATGCTCTACCCCTCCCACTGGAACTCCGGCGAGTACGGCGTCGCCAACCCCAACGCCCAGCCCTACGACATCATCCTTCGCTCGCTGCAGGACTTCCAGAAGAGCACGACGGGCACCGGCGCCACAGTGATCCCGTGGCTCCAGGACTTCAGCCTCGGTGTGACCTACGGCGACGCCGAGTTGCGCGCCCAGATCGACGCCACCCGAGACGCGGGCATCGACAGCTTCTTCCTCTGGAACGCCGCGACCCGCTACCACAGCGGCGGCATCCACCCCGCCTGAAGAAACCCACCACCTGACGCGGGCTCAGCGTACCCACGCGATGGTGTCACCGGTGCTGCCACGACCTCACCCGTCGCTGCCGGGTCAGGAACCGATCACACGGCGCAAACGAACGCGGCGAACCCCCCGATGCCCGGGAGAGTGCCTAGAAATATGCACAGGGGGTCGCCCAGACGATTCAGGGCTGTGGGCTCGACTTGATCGGGCTCGGGTGCGACCGGGATGACCGAGTCGGCGGGAGTCGCGGCGGCGAAGCCGGTACCAAGGACGAAAATCGGTGTGAGCGCCGCAGCCGCTGCGGCTGCGCGAATTCTGTTCTTGTTCATGGCAGCAGTTCCTTCGGTGCACAGGGCCGGGAACCCGCTCGAGTCGATGGTTCCCGCAGGATCGACACCCAAAATTCTGCTCGCAGCATCCGTAGCTATCCATCGTCCCTAGGGTTGAAATCCCTCAGCCCCTCGACAAGTGCTCTACCCGCGGCGCCGGCGCCAGGTGCTATCACGCCACCCAGGCGATGGCGTCGCTCTCGTTCGCGACGGGGAAGACGCGCACCTCCGCGGGGATGAGGAAGCCGAACAGGTGGACCGCTTCGCCCAGTGCCTTGTGGTCGGTGACCAGGGCGAAGCGGCCCCAGGCGCTGCGGGGGACGCGGACGAGTTTCAGGTCCTGCCACATCGCGTCGAGGGAATAGCGGTCGAAGTCGGGGCCGAGGACGTAGACGAGGTTGACCGGCTGCTGGTGTTCGAGGGCCGCGTCGATCGCCGGGTCGAGGACCGTGGTGTAGTCCTCGGCGGTGACGGTTCCGGAGGCGCGCAGGCCGATGGTCGCGGCGGGCAGGTGGGGGATCTGCTGCAAGGGCATGGGGCGACAGTAGAGCCGGGTGGTCGCCTCGGCGTCATGCGTTGTGGGTGAAGTCGAGCTCGGCGCGCGACCTGTCGGAGGTCGCGCGTCGAGAGGCGTCCACTACTTCGGATCGCGCTCCGGCAGCGGCCGTTCCACGATGTCGGGGCGGCCGAGCGAGGTACGCACGCGACGTTTGGCGGCCGAGTAGACCTGGGCGGTCTCCGCGGCGACCACGTCCCAGGCGAAGTCGGCGGTGAGGCGTTCGCGGGCGTTGTAGGCGCGGTCCTGGGCGGTCGCCGGGTCGTCGAGGACGGCGCGGGCCGCGTCGACGATGCCGTCCACGTCGGCCGGTTCGAAGGAGGCGCCGGTGACACCGTCGATGACGGCCTCGCCGAGCCCGCCCGCGGTGGAGGCGATCAGCGGGACACCGGCGGCGGCGGCTTCCAGGGCCACGATGCCGAACGGCTCGTACCGGCTCGGCAGCACGATCGCGTCCGCGCCGTGCAGCCAGCCGAGCAGTTCCTCGTGTCCGAGGCTACCGACGAAATGCACGGCCCGCGCGACGCGATGCACGCGGGCGCGTTCACGCAGCCAGTCGAACTGGGTGCCGACACCGGCGACGGTCAAGGTGGTGCCGGGGTGCGCGCGGCGGATGCGGGGGAGCGCCGCGATCGCGTCCTGCACGCCCTTCTCGTATTCGAGCCTGCCCACATACAGCAGCTTCGGCGGGCCGGAGCGCGGTGCGCGCGGACGGAAGGTCCACGCGCCGACGTCGATGCCGTTGCGGATCACCGAGATCGGCGAGAGCTCGGGCCCGTAGAGCCGCTCCACCTCGTCCTGCATGGACGTCGAGCAGGTGATGAGCTGATCGGCCTCGTTGGTCAGCCACCACTCGACCGAGTGCACCTGCTTGTTGACCCGCCCCGATACCCAGCCGCTGTGGCGGCCGGCCTCGGTGGCGTGGATGGTGGCGACGAGCGGCACGTCGTAGTACTCGGCCAGAGCGATCGACGGGTGCGCGACGAGCCAGTCGTGCGCGTGCACCACATCCGGTGTCCAGCCCTCGCCGACGCCGGGCTTGCCGAGCGCCACACCGGCGCGGACCATCGCGTGCCCCATCGCCAGGGTCCAGGCGAGCATGTCCTCGCCGAAGTCGAAACACGGCGGGTCCTCGGCCACCGCGACGACGAGCACGCCGTCGGCGATGTAGGAGTGCGTGGGATGGGTGATCGAGTCGGTGCCCGTCGGCCTGCGCGCCAGCACCACGACCTCGTGACCGGCCGCGGCCAGCTCGACGGCCAGGTGATGGACGTGCCGGCCGAGCCCGCCGACTACGACCGGCGGGTACTCCCACGACACCATCAAAATCTTCATCGAATCGACTCCGCAGAATTCTTCGTCGTCAGGTGTGACCCGGGTGCGGCATGCAGGGCCCGGGCCACGTAGGAACTCGGCACAGCACTCGACGACCCCGCCGACAGCATTGCCGTCGTAGAGGCCCACGTCCACGGTGACGCCTGAGATAGCGGAATGCTATGTTCGAACGTGTGGTCGAGACGATGCGCTACACATACCGGCTGCGCCCAGGCGCGAGTGCCGTGCGTGTACTCGAAACCGAGTGGCACCGTTGCCGATTCATCTGGAACGAGGCGGTCCACCAGCAACGTACCGGAGGGAAGCCGACGTTGGCGAAGCTCGGAAAGCTTCTTACTGATGCACGCCGACGGATGGTCTGGTTGCGCGACGGATCTCAAGTTGCTCAACAGCAAATGCTCCGTTCCTACACGACCGCTCTGAACCAGTCGTTCGCGGTCAAAGGTCGTGGTAGGCCGAAGGTTAAACGACGCAAGGATTCCCTGCCGTCGCTGGAGTACACCCGCAACGGATTCTCGCTCGCGGATGGTCGTCTGCGGCTGCCCAAGGGCATCGTGATCCCCGTGGTTTGGTCGCGTGATCTGCCGTCGACCCCCACGTCGGTTCGCGTCTACCAGGATTCGCTGGGCCACTGGTATGCGTCGTTCGTGGTCCGTAGTCCGATCGAGCCACTCCCGCAAAGGTCGACAGGCCTCGGCGTCGATTGGGGAGTGTCCGTGACCGCGACTACGACGAATCCGGATTTCGATCTGCCGTACGGTGGCAACCGGAAGCGATGCGCCGCCGAGCTTGCTCGGGCCCAGCGGAAGATGGCCCGGCGACGGCGCCCAGCTGGTCACACACCATCCAACGGTTACTCGAGGGCGCGCCGCGAAGCCGCTCGCCTGCAGAAGAAGGCCGCTCGGCAGAACAGTCACGCTGCGCGGGTCTGGGCGAACAGTGTCGTGCGAGAGCATCAGCTGATCGCCATCGAAGGCTTCAAGCCGAAGTTCCTTGCTCAGTCGTCGTTGGCTGGTAAGGCCGCGGACGCGGCGATAGGAGCCGCCAAACGCGAACTGCTGACGCGAGCCAAGCGGGCGGGCCGTCAGGTAGTGATAGTTGAGCCCGCATACACGACGATGACGTGTTCGAGTTGCTTCGCGAGAGCCAAGCGGCGACTCGGGCTCGACGAACGAACCTTCCGATGCGATAGCTGTGGATACATCGCCGGTCGTGATCGGAACGCTGCCAAGGTGATCTTGGCTGTGGCAGAGCGGGGCCACACGAGCGTTGACGATGTAAGACATGTGTGGCACTCCTCCTCTGGGGTCGTCGTGTGTGCGGTCTGAGTTCGGAATCCTCGGCTTCGATCGCGGGGAACCGTTAAACGAATCCTTCAGCGGCGGCCGACGGGACAGCGGTCGGCAACCGCCGCGCGTCCAGACCTGGGAAGAATCCGTCGGCCGCGTTCCATCCTGCCGCGAGACGGGTCGCTTTGGCGAACTGGCCAGCCCCGATGGCCTCGGCGAGTTCGCGCACGGCGTGGGCGTGCTCGTGTGCCCGGTCGCGGGCGTACCCGGCGGCGGAGTCCTTGCTGACCATGAAGGCCCAGTCGCTGGAGACGGTCAGAATGGCCTCGCGCAGCAACTGGTCGGCGACCGGATCGCGCAGCGAGCCGTCCCGGCGGACCTTGTCGAGGGTGTCCAGCGCCAGCCGGACGACGTCGGCATTGAGCGCGACGAGATCGGCGACCTGGTCGCCCGCCCACACCCGCCAGTCCTTGCCCGAACCCCACGACGAGTCGTTGAGCTGCACAGGTTCGCCGACATACCCGTTGTCGCGGGCGTCGGCGAGGGTGCCGACGTTCACGCCTGCTTCGGGCAGCGCGCGCAGCACCTGCTCGAGCCATTCGGGGCCCTCGTGCCACCAGTGACCGAACAGTTCGGTGTCGAACGCGGCCACCACGAGGGCCGGTCGGCCGATCCGCTCGGACTCCTCGATCAGCCTGCTGCGCACGGTCTCGACGAAGTCGGCGACGTCGCGGGTGATGGCGCCCGCGGCGAGTTCGGGATCGTAAGGGGCCTTGTCAGGTCCGGCGACGGTTTTGCCGGTCACCCGGGACGGTTTGAGACCCGTCGCGTGGTCGTAGTGATGGAAATCGCGGTACGCGCTCTGCCCCGGATAGCCCTGTTTCGGCGACCAGACCCGGTAGCTCACCTGAAGATCGCGCCCGAACGCGAGCACATCGGCGTCGCGGACGGGCCTGCCGAGCGTGGTATCGCCCCGCAACGAGGGCCCGTCGACCATGAAATGCGTCACACCAGCGGCGTCGTAGTTCCGCTCCATACCGGGGGTGTAGCCGCACTCGGGCGCCCAGATGCCGGTCGGGGTGGTGCCCCACCGCAGTCGCGCGTCGGCCAGACCCTCGGTGAGCTGGAACTGGCGCAGTCGCTCGTCGAGCAGCGGCTGGAACGGATGGGCCAGCGGACCGCCGAGCAGCTCGATCGCGTCCGCGTCGATGAGCGAACGCCACACCGGCGCGCTGCCGTGCCGCCAGTCCCGTTCGAATTCGGCCAAAGCCGTTGCGGCGAGCCGATGTTCGTGACGGCCCAGCGCCACATTGCCCGACATCGAGGCCTCGTCGGCGCGCAACTGCCAGTTGCCCAGCCAGTGGTGCATGCCGGCCAGGCAGTGCGGATCGTCGAGCTGGGCGGCGAGCACCGGGGTGATGCCCAGGCTCAGCAGACGCGTACGTCCTTCGGCCGCAAGGTTCTTCAGTACCCGCACTACCGGCAGGTAAGACGCGGCCCAGGACTGGTAGAGCCATTCCTCGCCGACCGGCCAGCGTCCGTGATGGGCCAGCCAGGGTAGGTGGGAATGCAGGACGAGCGTGAACTGGCCCGGCACGGAGCCGGACCTGGCGGAGCGAGAATCGGTCAACGCCTTGCCTTTTCGGCGATCGCCACCAGGTCCAGGCTCGCGTCGATATCGCCGGCGCGCAGGTCGAAATCGTCGATGGTGACGGCGGCGACGTCGGCGGTGAGATCGGCGGGCCACGGCTCACCGGCCAGCGCGCGCTCGATCTGGGCGTCGATGAACGACCCACCGTGCTTGGCGTCCAACGCTTTCAGGCTCGCGCCGTGGTGCACGCCGAGCATCTCGGTGACCGTGAAACCGGCCTCGACCAGCAGTTCGGTGAGCTCGGCGGCGTTGAGTTCGCGGGTGTGGAACGGGTTGAGCGGGGTGTCGCGGCCGGGGGAGAAGGTGATCCGGTTCGGCGTGCTGATCAGCAGCTGCCCGCCCGGACGCAGCACGCGCAGGCACTCGCGCAGGAACTGCGCCTGGTCCCACAGATGCTCGATGACCTGGAAATTCACGACGATATCGACGGATTCGTCCTCCAGCGGCAGCTCGGCGAGATTGCCCTGGATCATCTCGACGCGCGGGTAGCGCGCGCGCACGTGCGCGACGGCGCCCTCGTCGTAGTCGACGCCGACGACACGCGCGGCCACGCCGGCGATCATGTCGGCGCCGTAGCCCTCGCCCGAACCCGCCTCGAGCACGGTCTTACCGGTGCAACGGTCGAGCAGCCGGGCGTAGGCGATCTCGTGCCGACGGAACCAGTAGTTCTCCTCGGCGATGCCGGGCACGGTCCGCTCACCGGTCAACGGCAGTGGTTCATGTGTGGCGGCCACGGGTGCGGCAGGGATCACAGCCTCGCTCATTCGTCCGACGTTACTGGTACCGCCGGTCCTTGCCGGAGTCAGGGACCGGATGAGAACCCCTTGTGCATGTAGGTTACCCACGAGTAACTTAGCGTAGGGTAGTGTTCCGCTCTGAGCTACTCACGGACGTACGGCCCCCCGCTCGTGCGGCCACCACACACGTGTACCCAGAAGGAGGTCGACGAAGACCGATGCCGAACATCGTCGTACTCATCAAGCAGGTTCCTGACACCTGGTCCGAGCGCAAGCTGACCGATGGTGACTACACCCTCGACCGCGAGGCCGCCGACGCCGTCCTCGACGAGATCAACGAGCGCGCCGTCGAGGAAGCGCTGCTGATCAAGGAGGCCCAGGGCGGCGAGGTCACCGTGCTGGCCGCCGGTCCGGATCGCGCCACCGAGGCCATCCGCAAGGCGCTGTCCATGGGTGCCGACAAGGCCATCCACATCAACGACCCGGCGATCCACGGCTCCGACGCCGTGCAGACCGCGTGGGTGCTGGCCGGCGCGCTGGGCCAGGTCGAGGGCGTCGAGCTGGTCATCGCCGGCAACGAGGCCACCGACGGTCGCGCTGGCGCCGTTCCCGCGATCATCGCCGAGTACCTGGGCATCCCGCAGCTGACGCACCTGCGCAAGCTGACCGTCGACGGCGACAAGATCACCGGCGAGCGCGAGACCGACGAGGGCGTGTTCAAGCTCGAGGCGTCCCTGCCCGCCATCGTCTCGGTCACCGAGAAGATCAACGAGCCGCGCTTCCCGTCCTTCAAGGGCATCATGGCCGCGAAGAAGAAGGAAGTTCAGGTCTTCACCCTGGCCGATCTGGGCATCGACCCGTCGACCGTGGGCGTCGCCAACGCAGGCACCCAGGTCACCGGCTCCACCCCGAAGCCCGCCCGCACCGCGGGCGAGAAGATCGCGGACGAGGGCGAGGGCGGCAACCAGATCGCCACCTACCTCATCGGTCAGAAGATCATCTGATCCGGCCCCGTCCGAGACTTCGAAGGAGAAAGAACAATGGCTGAAGTACTTGTGCTCATCGAGCACGCCGACGGTGCCGTGAAGAAGATCAGCACCGAACTGCTCACCGCCGCCCGCACCCTGGGCGAGCCCGCCGCCGTCGTCACCGGCCCGGCCGGTACCGCCGACAAGCTGGCCGCCGCGCTGGCCGCCGCGGGCGCCGAGAAGATCTACGTCGCCGAGTCCGACGACATCGAGGGCTTCCTGGTCACCCCGAAGGTCGACGTGCTGGCCGGCCTGGTCGAGTCCGCCTCGCCCGCCGCCGTGCTGGTCGCCGCCACCGCCGAGGGCAAGGAGGTGTCGGGCCGCCTCGCCGCGCGCATCGGCTCCGGCCTGCTCGTCGACGTCATCGGCGTCAACGCCGACGGCTCGGCCGTGCACTCCATCTTCGGTGGCGCGTTCACCGTCGACGCCAAGGCCACCGGCGATGTGCCGGTGATCTCGATCCGTCCTGGCGCCATCGAGGCGGCCCCGCAGGCCGGCGCCGGCGAGCAGGTCGTCGTCGAGGTTCCGGCCCAGGAAGACGGCGTCGTCAAGATCGTCTCGCGTGAGCCGATCGTGGGCGGCGACCGTCCGGAGCTGACCGAGGCGAGCATCGTCGTCTCCGGCGGCCGTGGTGTCGGTTCCGCCGACAACTTCGCGGTCGTCGAGGCGCTGGCCGACTCGCTCGGTGCCGCCGTCGGCGCCTCGCGTGCCGCCGTCGACTCGGGCTACTACCCGGGCCAGTTCCAGGTGGGTCAGACCGGTAAGACGGTCTCCCCGCAGCTCTACATCGCCCTGGGCATCTCCGGCGCCATCCAGCACCGGGCCGGCATGCAGACCTCGAAGACCATCGTCGCGGTCAACAAGGACGAAGAGGCTCCCATCTTCGAGATCGCCGACTACGGCATCGTGGGCGACCTGTTCAACGTCACCCCGCAGCTGACCGAGGCCGTGAAGTCCCACAAGGGCTGAACCGATTCGCTCGTCGCACTTGAACGGCCCGGCTTCTCCACAGAGATGCCGGGCCGTTCGGCATCGGCGCTACTATTTTCTTATGTCCCTTCCTGAGATCGGGTACCCTGACCTTCCCGAACGCATGACATGGGAAGAGCTAGCCGAGCTGCCCGAGGAAATTGCCGGGGAGATCGAGCTGTGGGAGGGGCGCGTTGTCTGGGTGCGTCGAGGGCCGGGCGAGCATCAGATTTTCATGCGTCGCCTGACCAACGAGATCGAACGCTGCGCGCGTACCGATATGTCTGCCGACCCCCAGCGCTGCTGGGTCGCGAACTTCGAGACGAATGTCTTCCTGGGCGAGACTGGCAAATCAGACTACGTGACACCCGACTTTCTGGTGCACCGCTGCCTTGGTGGCGCGTACCGCGACGTTCGAGCAGCCGATACCGTCTTGGTCGGAGAAGTACTGTCGCCGTCGAATACTCCTGCCTTGCAACGGGCAAAACGCGCCAGGTACGCGAAAGCCGGGATTCCCTGGTACTGGGAAGTCACGTTGGAGCCCGACGTAGGCGTTATCGCGCTCGTCGCTGCGTATGGGCTCGACACAGGGCACTCTCACTTGCCCGACGGGGTCAGCCCCTTGTATCCGGTCGACTACCGACTGGTGGGGCAGTGGATAAACGATGGCGGCGAATCGATTTCGATCGCGTACCCCTTCCCGATCGAAGTTCCCTGGTCTGCGCTGGCCTTTTGATCGGATCGTCGGCTCGATCAGGCGCGGAGGTGCGATGGTCTGGCGTCGCTACGCGTCGTTGGCTTACCGCGGGTCGAGGAACATCCAGATCTTCGGGTCGTCGAGAGGTTCGAAGCCGAGCTTTTCGTAGAGACCGTGGGCGTCTCGGGTGGCGAGCATGATGCGGTGGAGGCCGTAGGGGTGAGTTGGGTGCGGATCGTGGTGATCAGGGCTGTGTCGAGGCCGTTGGCGCGGGCACTGCGGTCGACGTAGACGTCGCACAGCCAGGCGAAGGTGGCCCGGTCGGTGACGACTCTGGCGTAGGCGACCTGCTGGCCTGAAACACGTTCGTATACTCCGAAATGGAGCGATCCGGTGATGGCGCGGTCCCGGTGCTCGCGTGGCCGGCCCAGTGCCCAGTATGCGTCGGTGGAGAGCCAGGTGTGCACGCGTGCGGCGTCGATGCGGGCGGTCTCGGTGGAGACCTCGTAGTCGGCCGGGAACTCAGGGGTAGGCGTATCCGTCATTGGTCGAAGGTTTCAGGTGATCGTCAACCGTGACACCCACCTCGGCAATATCGTTGCCGCCGAAGGCGAACCGTGGCTGCACGCCACCACCGCCCTCGATGTGGACCGCGAACGCGCCCGCGGTCGCTCGTCTGGGCCGTCGAGGAAGTGGTCTGGTCCGACGAGGACGACGATCCGGCAATGCTCACACTGCACACCTCGGTCGCCTACGCGCTGGCGGGAATGCTATTCGCATGGAACATCTTTCACGCTGATGGGCCGTACCGCCGCATGCGGGGTAACGTGCAGATTGCGAGCGGGGACGATGAGGAGCGATTGTGCTGGAAACGGGGGCGAGCTTCGCCGGGTACCACCTGGAGGGCGTGCTCGGGCAGGGCGGGATGGGGACCGTTTATCTGGCCAAGCATCCACGGTTGCCGCGCAGTGTGGCGTTGAAACTGCTGAACCGGGAGTTCACGGCCGACCACGAGTTGCAGCGGCGATTCGAGCGGGAGGCCGATGTTGTTGCGCAACTCGATCATCCGGGCATCATCGGGGTGTATGACCGCGGCAGCGACGACGGGTACCTGTGGATCGCGATGCAGTTCGTCCGCGGCACCGATGCAGCCACCTGGGAGGCACGGGCGCACCAACCGGCGGTTACCGCGCGATTGATCGGTGAGACGGCAGCGGCACTCGACTACGCGGGACGTCACGGTGTGCTGCACCGTGACGTCAAACCCGGCAACATCCTGATCGCCGACGCGGACCATGGCCGAGAAATCCGTGCGGTACTCACCGATTTCGGCATCGCTCGTGTGACCACCGCCAACACCCAACTCACCGCGACCGGCACCTTCACCGCCACCCTCGCCTACGCCTCGCCCGAACAGCTCTCCGGCGAGGTCGTCGACCATCGCAGCGACCAGTATTCGCTGGCCTGCACTCTGTTCGCGATCTACGCCGGGCACCCGCCCTTCACCGCGACGAGTCCCGGCCAGGTGGTGGCGGGACATCTGTCGCAGCCGGTACCGCGACTCACCGCGGCCAGACCGGATCTGCCGCCAACGGTCGACGGTGTGATCGCGCGGGCGATGGCCAAGCGACGCGACGAGAGATTCAGCAGTGCAATGGAATTCGCCGACGCAATTCGGGACGCGCTCGAGGGCAGGCATGTCGCGGCGCCCACGGTGAGGCAGCTGTGGACCGATCGCGATCAAGGGGGGCCAGGCTCCGGCGAACACGCGCAGCCACCATGGACCGATCCCGCACCGCAGTTGCCCGGCTCCGGCGGGCACGTGGAGCAGCAGGTTGGAGGTGGGCCGGAGGATATCGCGCCGGCGCGCGATCCGCGGATGCGGCCGATGGCGGCAGGAAGTGCGCCCGGCGCGCAGCCGTCGAAGGGTGCAGCGGTATTCGCGGGCACTGTGATGTTACTGGTCAGCCTGGCGAGCCTAGGCTTCCTAGTTTTCGGCATCACCATAACGCTCGATGAGTTCAGCAGCGGTGATGATCCGACCGAATCGTTCATCGTGATCGGGATCATCGCGGGCATCGTTGCCCTCACTGGCAGTGGCGGCATCCTGCTGTTGTGTGCGCGCACCGCTGGCCGTGTCATGTCGATTATCGCGGCGGCGCTGCTCGCGGTTTTCTTGCTCTTTGCTGTCGTCATTTCCGCGACGAACTCTTACTACAGCTCCAGCGTCATCTGGGGTGCGCTACTCGTCCTCTTGGTGGCGGTGGTCGCCGGCGCGGCATCTCCGTCGACCGGCCGCTGGATCCGATATCGAAAGGCTGTGCGCGCAAACCGATGGTGACCGCGTTCAGAGGCGCTGGCCGACTCGCTCGGTGCCGCCGTCGACTCGGGCTACTACCCGGGCCAGTTCCAGGTCGGTCAGACCGGTAAGACGGTCTCCCCGCAGCTCTACATCGCCCTGGGCATCTCCGGCGCCATCCAGCACCGGGCCGGCATGCAGACCTCGAAGACCATCGTCGCGGTCAACAAGGACGAAGAGGCTCCCATCTTCGAGATCGCCGACTACGGCATCGTGGGCGACCTGTTCAACGTCGCCCCGCAGCTGACCGAGGCCGTGAAGTCCCACAAGGGCTGATCCGCCTCTCCGCGAATTCTTGCGGGCCGGTGATGGGGCGCTTGCGTCGCGCTCCCGGCTCGCGGGATTCGGTGCTCGGGTCAGTTCGTACCCGGTAAGTTACCCTCGGCTCGCGAAATCTGTTGTTGCGTAAGCACAAACAGACTTCGCGAGCCGTTGGTGTTTCCGGTGTGGCGGTCGCTCTACCATGGGATCATGTCGCTGACCGGTGAGTGTCCTGGTGAGTATCAGCTGGCTTCACTGCTGTTTGCGCAGGAGATTCGGCGTTGTTCCAGTGACCAGCAGTCTGCGCAAACCGGTCGATGCTGGCGAGGGAACATCAAGACGAATGTCTTCTTCGGCCACAGCGGAAAATCCGACTTCCTGACGCCGGACTTCCTCATGCACCGTTGTCTGCCGCCCGGTGCCGATGTCCGCGCCGCCGATGTGGTGCTGGTCGGCGAGGTCATGACACGATCGAATTTTCGTTCCGAGATCGAGGCGAAGAAGGCTCGCTATGCGGAGGCCCGTATCCCCCTCGTACTGGGAAATCGACCTGAAAGAGGATCTCACCGGTATCGGTGCGCTGCGTGTGCACATCCTCGAAATCGGTCACGCCGAAATTCCGTCGGGCGTGCGTCCGCTGCGCCACGCCAACTACCTTCTGGCAGGCCAGTGGGCACCCGACTCCGCGACCGGCATCTCGTTCCCATACCCGTTCCCCATCGAGATCGACTGGGCCGCACTGGCATTCTGATCGGCAACCGACTCGGCGATACGCTGTGCCCGTGCAGATCGAATGGTGCGGCTGGTATCGGCGAGAGTTCTTCGATGAGCGTTCGATCGCTGCGCGGGACCGGCTCGCCGACGCGGCACGAGCTGGGCAGTGGGATGTCGTTCTCGAGGTCGCCGACCGCGACCGCGGTGTCAACACGACCCGGGTCGGCGGCAGTTCGGGATTCGCGCCGTTGCATCAAGCGGCATGGCACGGCGCACCCGCGCCGGTGGTCGAACGATTGCTGGAACTGGGAGCTTGGCGCACCCTGCGGACTGCCGACGGCGACACCGCCGCGAACATCGCGGCTGCGCGCGGCCACGACCGGTTGGCCGAGCGGCTCGCACCCTCGTTGATCCGCGAGGTCGATGCGACCGTTCTGGCTCAGCTCGAATGTCAGTTGCACGCCGTGATTCTGGGCCGGGTGCTCGACCTCTGCCGGGAATGCGGTTTCCGGCCGCCACCGCTGAGTCCGCTGCTCGAATACCCCGGCGCGAGGATGTGGGCGGCGATCCCCGGCATGTACGGTGGCTTCGCGATCGAACTCGACGCCGATGCCGACGAACTGGACGTGTCGAGTTGGTGCCGGGTGGCCGGCGGCTCGGGTGAACGGCACCGAATTCGTGCGGACGGGTTCGAACTCGTCGAGAAGGGGTTCGTGTAGGCGAGCGCCGGCGCCCGGCGTGGCAGTGGTCGGGTGACGGCTGTGCCGATCGAGGTGCCGCCGCCGGATCGGCTAGAGGTTGTCGGGGGTGTTCACCGGGCCCCCGAGGACCATCCACTTCTCGGGGTCGGTGAGGGGCTCGAAGCCGAACTTCTCGTACAGGGGGTGGGCATCGTGGGTGGCGAGCATGACGCGGCGCAGGCCGTACGGTGCGAGGTGGTCGCGCACGGCGGCGATCAACGCGACACCGATACCCTTGCCGCGCACCGCGCGATCCACATACACGTCACACAGCCACGCGAAGGTTGTCCGGTCGGTGACCACCCGGGCGTAGGCGACCTGTTCGCCTGAGACGCTGTCGTACACCCCGAAATTGAGTGATTCCGCGATCGCACGGTCTTGCAGCTCGCGGGTTCTGCCCATGGCCCAGTACGAGTCGGTGGACAGCCAGGTGTGTACCCGCGCCGCGTCGATGCGGGCGGTCTCGGCGGAGACCTCGTAACCGGCGGGGACTTCGGGGAGCGGCGTCTCGGTCATCTGCGCAGGATTGCAGGCCGGGTACGGGCTGTCGAGCAAGTTTCACGATGCGTGGCAGGGTGGGTGCGTGACGACTATGCCGATCGAGGTGCCGCCGGAGGTCGAGGAGACGGTGCGGGAGGTGTTCGGGGCCGAGGGGGAGCGGTGGCTCGATGGCCTGCCCGGGCTGGTGGAAAAGCTGTGTGGGGCTTGGGAGTTGACGGTGATCGGCCTCGCGTTCGAGGGCGGGACGCATGCGTTCGTCGCGCCGGTGCGGCGCGGGGACGGGTCGGTGGCGGTGCTCAAGGTGCCGGTGGTCGACGAGGAGAACATCGCGGAGGCGACCGGGTTGTACTGCTACGGCGGGGACGGGGCCGTCGCGTTGTACCGGTTCGATGCCGACAGTGGCGCGATGCTGATGGAGTGGGCGCGGCCGGGGGCGCCGTTGCTCGAGCAGCCGGGGTTTCCGAGTCTGGAGGGCAGGCCGGAGAACGCGGACCGGGTCCGCTTGGCATGCGGGCTACTTCGCCGGTTGCGGCGGGAGCCGGTCGGCGTTCCCGAGGGCTATCCGACGCTGCCGACAGCGACCGACATGATCGAGCAGTGGACGTCACAGCTCCAGCAGCCGGAACCCGAACTCGCCGAGGTGCTTCCGGAAGATCTGCGCGAGCAGGCACTGGCTTGGTGCGCGCGGCTCGCTGTCCCGGCGGGCCAACTGCTCGTCGTGAATCGCGACACCCACCTCGGCAATATCGTTGCCGCCGAACGCGAACCGTGGCTCTTGATAGATCCGAAGCCCTACCTCGGCGAGGCGGCCTTCGACGCGGGCTTCCTGATCATGATCCAGGTGCAGGCCGCGCCGACCCCCGAGCACGCGCGTGCCGTCATCGCCGCGACGGCACGTGACCTCGACATCCCGGCCGACCGCGCCCACGGTTGGGCCTTCTTGCGCGCGATCGAGGAGATCATCTGGTCGGTCGAGGACGAGGACGAAGAGACCTTGCCGCTGCACCTGGCCGTCGCGCACGCACTGGCCGTCCCGCCCGCCGGTTAGCCTCCGCTTCCGCACCGAATGTTTCCCCCTGCATCGCGAACCCCGATACCGTGTGGCCCATCGCCGACCACCGCCTACGCGGGACACCCGCCGTACGCGTCGACCAACCCCGGGCAAGCCGTGCTGGGCCACCTCTCGCAGCCGGTACCGCGGCACATCGTGACCAGGCCCGATCTGCCACCCGCGGTCGACGGCGTGATCGCGCGGGCCATGGCCAAGCGGCGCGACGAGAGATTCGGCAGCGCAACGGAATTCACCGATGCGATCCGGGATGTGCTGGATGGCAGGCATATCGCCGCGCCCTTCGGCTCGTACTACGAAACCACCGTTGGCGCCGCCGCTGTGGGTGTTCTGGCGGCGGCGGTGGTCGCCTGTGCGGCGTCGCCGTCGACCAGACGCTGGCTCCGCTACCGCAACGCACTGCGCACCCAGCGGCGGTAATCGAGCGCCCGGCCCGGCTTTCGTTTCACGCCGACCCGCGTCGGATCGTTGTGCTCAGCGCCGGCGGAGCGCCTGGAGCAGTGTGTGGACAATCGGGTTCTGCCTGGCCTCCTCGCGCAGCACCGCCGAAACCGGGATGCGCAGCCGGTGGTCGGTGAGGTCGAGGGTGAGCAGCCCCTTGGTGGGGCCCTCGTAGAGGATCGTCCAGGACTCGGGGCGGTTGAGCAGTTCCATGGTGGCGGTGTGGTCCGGGGGGATCGGCGGGCCGAAGGTGGGTCCGGTGGGCAGGTCTGCAAAGGCCGAGCGGATCAACGTGTGCAGCAGGACTTGCTCCTGCTCAGGCGGCAGGAGCAGGGGATAGGGGCTGAGGTCGGCGAGAGTGACAGCGCCGCGTCCGGCCAGCGGATGACTGCTGGAGATGGCGATCACCAGGTCTTCCACCCACAGCTGTTCGACCGCCAGGCCGGGCTGGTCCACGCTGCCGCGGATCAACGCCAGATCGCAGTCGCCATCGGCCACGGCATTGATGCGCTGGCGGAACGGTTTGATGACGTACTCGATCTCCGCGTCGGGGTGTACCGCGCGGGCGGCGGCGATCGCCGAGAGCGAGGGGGCTGCGAAGGACATGTTCGCGGCCAGGCGAACGCGCGGGCCGGTCGTGCGCACGGCGGCGCGGATCGCCGATTCCAGGCTCAGCATCTGCTTGGCCAGCGGCAGCAGGCGCAGGGTCGCGTCGGTGGGGACGACGGCGCGGGTCGTGCGCTCGAACAGCTGCGCGCCCAGGTCACGTTCGAGTCTCGCGATCTGGTGGCTGATCGCGGATTGGGAGATGAAGCAGCGGCTCGCGGCGCGGCTGAAACTGAGCTCCTCGCACACCGCCACGAAGTACGCCAACTGGCGAAGTTCCACCAGGTACCTCCTATTTATTAGTTATGCAGATAAGAGTCATCTTCAGTATGCGCCCAAACACCGGAAACATCTGCGTTCCGCATCGCGTTTACTCATATGAAAGGACTCATTACCGATCTTGGAGCGCGCGATCATGGAACACACGGATGTCGTCATCGTCGGTTCGGGCTTCGGCGGACTCGCCGCTGCCAAGCAACTGAGCAAGTCACGAATCAACTACGTTCTGATCTCGAGCACGCCCGAGCACCTGTTCCAGCCGCTGCTCTACCAGGTGGCGACCGGCGTGCTCGCGCCGGAGGAGATCGCCCCGCCGATCAAGAACGTACTGCGCCGCCACCCCGAAGCCGACGTCCG
This sequence comes from Nocardia sp. NPDC060259, assembly GCF_042728775.1. Taxonomy (NCBI): domain Bacteria; kingdom Bacillati; phylum Actinomycetota; class Actinomycetes; order Mycobacteriales; family Nocardiaceae; genus Nocardia; species Nocardia sp. NPDC060259. The sequence goes on along the minus strand of NZ_JBHXAY010000009.1, from coordinate 44,352 downwards.
GCTCGGCAAGGTGACCGGTATCGATGCCGACGCCGCCGTCCTCACCTACGAGACCGCCGAGGGTACCCGTCAGATCAGCTACGGCTCGCTGATCGCCGCCACCGGCGCCAGCCAGAGCTACTTCGGCCGCGACGACTTCGCCGACAAGACCTTCTCGCTCAAGACCATCGACGACGCCCAGCGCCTGCGCGACCAGATCGCCTCGGTGTTCGCCGCGGCCGAGAACGCCGACGAGGCGACCCGGCGCAGGCTGCTCAGCTTCGTCGTCGTCGGCGCGGGCGCGACCGGCGTCGAGGTGGCGGGCCAGATCCAGGAGCTCGCCAAGCGGCACTTCCACCAGGAGGTCTCGGTGACCCTGGTCGAGGGCGCGAACGCGGTGCTGCCCCCGTTCGGCGGCGGGCTCTCGGAGTACGCGAAGCGCTCGCTCACCGACAGCGGCGTCGAGGTGCTGCTCGGCACCTTCGTCACCGATATCGATGAGGGCAAGGTGACGGTCAAGGATGCCGAGGGCATCGAGCGCGGCATCGCCGCCGAGACCGTGGTGTGGTCGGCCGGTGTGCAGGCGGGCGGATTCGCGGCCCTGCTGGCCGAGGCCACCGGCGCCGAGACCGACCGCGCGGGCAGGCTGCTGATCAACCCCGACCTGACCGTCGGCGGCCACGCCGACATCTACGCCATCGGCGACATGACCTCGCTCAACGGCTACCCCGGCCAGTCGCCGGTCGCCATGCAGGAGGGCCGCCACGCCGCCGACATCATCCGGCGCAAGAAGGACGCCGGCACGCCGTTCGTCTACTGGGACAAGGGCAGCATGGCGGTGATCAGCCGCTTCAGCGCCGTCGTGAAGCTCAACGACCGGATCACCTTCCGCGGCACCATCGCCTGGGGGATGTGGCTGGCCGTGCACCTGATGTATCTGGTCGGCTTCCGCAACCGCTTCGCCGCGGTCGCGTCGTGGCTGGTCGCCTTCATCGGCACCGCCCGCCCCGGCTTCGACGAGGCCGAGCGGACCGGCGAGCGCACCGAACCCGCGCGATCGGCCGCCTGAGGAACACCGTGATCGGCCCGCCGTGCGACGGCGGGCCGATCGCCGTTCCGGGCCATCGGAATGCGGGCCGCCAGGTCGGATCTCGCAGCCCGATTCAGCCCCGGAACCGGACTCTTCGGCTAGAAACCCGCAGGTGGGCGAACGATAAGCAGCGCATCGGTGAACGCGCGGTGTGATGGGAGTCTCGTTCACCGAACGGGCATCGACACGACACCGATGCGTCGCCCCGATGCCAGCTCGGACTGGCTTCATCAGCGGTATGACAATTTCGTCCGTGTTGACCGCGCCGGCGCCGGACTCCGGGGTGGGGAAGTCTCGGTACTCTCTGGTCGTCGCGTCCGATGCCGAGCACAGGGAAGCCGCCCAGCGACTCCGATTCCAGGTCTTCGCCTCCGAACCCGGGTTCCAGATGCCAGACAACGGGACCGGCCTCGACGCCGACCGATTCGACGAGCACTGCGACCACCTGCTGGTCCGTGACGAGTTCACCGAGCAGTTCGTCGGCTGCTACCGGATGTTGCCGCCGGACAAGGTGACCGCCGCGGGCGGGTACTACACGGCGACCGAATTCGATCTCACCCAGCTCGACCCGACCGGCTACCGGATCGTCGAGATGGGCAGGGCCTGCGTGGTGCCCGATCACCGCAACGGCTCGGTGCTCACCCTGATGTGGGCGGGCATCCTGCATTACATCCAGCTCACCGGCTACGACTGGGTGATGGGCTGCGTCTCGGTGCCGATGCAGGACAGCCCCCAAGACCCGGCCGGTGTGAACGTGCGCGGCGTGCGCGACATGCTGCTCGGCCGCCACGCGTGCGACCCCGAGCGCCGCGTGCACCCGTACCGCCCGGTCGTCGTCGACGGCCTGTCCCTCGACGAGCTGACCCCGCCGAGCCGGCCCAAGCTGCCACCGCTGTTACGCGGGTACCTGCGCCTGGGCGCCGAGATCTGCGGCGAACCGGCGCACGACCCCGACTTCGCGGTCGCCGACTTCGTCGCCCTGCTCGGCATGGAAACCATCAACACCCGGTATCTGGAGCGGCTGCAGAGCGCGGCCGCCAATTTCGACGGGAAGTAACCGCCATGGTGTTCGACGCGCCGCCCGCCACTGCATCGCACTCGTGGATGCCGTCGAGCCCCTGTGGGTCTCGCTGCATCGAACCGATCGACGAGGTCGGTACCGCCAGAGTCCTCGCCCGGCTGGCCGGCGTGATCGGACTCGTGCTCACCTTCCCGGTGCTGACCGCCGCGACCCCGAAGTCGCGGCGCGAGAACCTGCAGCGCCGCTACGCCCGTGCCGCGCTCGGTTGCCTGGGGATGCGGCTGCGCATCGTCGACAACCGCGCGGCCGGGCAGGGCGCGTCGAACGCCGGTTTCGCCGACCCCGGCACCGCGGTCATGGTCGTGACCGGCCACATCGGCTGGGTCGACGTGGTCTCGCTGGCCGCGGTACAGCCGGTCAGCTTCGTCGCCAGGGCCGACATGGTCGACTGGCCGGTGCTGGGCAAGCTCGCGCAGCTCACCCGGGTGATCCCGATCGAGCGGGCGCGGCTGCGTGAACTGCCGGGTGTGGTCGGCCAGGTCGCGCAACGGCTCGCCGAGGGTAACCGGATCGCCGTCTTCCCGGAGGGCACCACCTGGTGCGGCCGGGCCTACGGTTCGATGCGGCCCGCCATGTTCCAGGCCGCGATCGATACGACGACCCCGGTCCAGCCGGTCCGGCTGCGCTATCTGGACCGGCACGGAGTGCCATGCACCGTCCCGGGTTTCGTCGGTGACGACACCTTCGCCGACTCGGCCAAGCGTGTGCTGCGCAGCAAGGGCATGACCGCCGAGATCGTGCTCGAGCCGCTCGAGTATCCCGGCGTGGATCGGCGCGATCTGGCTCGCCGGTGTGAGGCCGCGGTGCGCGGCGCCGACCGCTCGCGCCACGGCGTGCTCGACACCGAATGGATCGAAGCGGGGAACACGCGCGTGCAAGATCCGTCGGCCGATCGGCGGGTACCGGAAACAGCGTCCGCTACTGCCTGGTAACTCCGCTCGAATCTGCTCGTCCGCTACCGGGGATCGCGTTCGCGGTCTCCGGTAAAGGCGTTTCCCGATGGTGGGTAGCGGAAGATTCGCAGGTCCAGCCCGGCGCGGGATTCGACGCAAAATGTGAAAAGGTCACGTCCGCCGCGAGGTCGTTCGCACTGCGTATTTCCTGCGTATGACCTGGGTTACATACCGGACGGTTGCCCTATGCCCAGTCGGTCCGAACTGAAACCCCTAAATTGCCGCTGGTCCGAAATTGATGAGATATTTGCGGTACCGTCACGCAGGAATTTCCCGATACCCCGGTGTAGCCGAGAGTCCAGGCGACGTTCGAGTAGTGCGATCGCTGGGGTGATCGATGGTGAAGGGAAACACATACCGGTGACTGAGCAAGCTTCTGGCGTCCGCTCTTCCGCCGCACGGCGGGGCCGTCGAGCGCCCGTGTCCACGTTGCCGCGCCTGCTGATGGCCGCCGTGGAGCGCGCCCCCGAGGCGCCCGCGGTGAGCTTCGCCGGGCAGACCATCACCTACGCCGAACTCGACCAGCAGTCCTCCCAGCTGGCCAGGGTGCTGATCGGTCGCGGCGTCGGCCCCGATGACCGGGTCGTCCTGGCGCTGACCCGATCGATCGAGGCGATCGTGGCGCTGTGGGCCGTCGCCAAGACCGGTGCCGCGTTCGTGCCCGTCGACCCGCGCTACCCGGCCGAACGCGTCGCGCACATGCTCGCCGACTCCGGCGCCGGATTCGGCCTGGCCCTGGCCGCCGACGCGGCGCGGCTCGACGCGGGACTGCGGTGGCTGGCACTGGATTCCGCCGAGTGCCGCGAGGAACTGGCCTCGGCCTCGGACGCGCCGGTGTCGGCCGCCGACCGCACCCGCAGGATGTTCGGCGCTGACATCGCCTACATCATCTACACCTCCGGATCGACCGGCGTCCCCAAAGGCGTCGCCGTCACCCACGCCGGTCTGGCCGGGCTGTGCGCCGAGCAGATCCGCCGCTTCGGCATCACCGGCGCGGCCCGCACCCTGCACTTCGCCTCGCCCAGCTTCGACGCCAGCATCCTCGAACTGCTCCTCGCCATCGGCGCCAGCTCGACCATGGTGATCGCCCCGCCCGACATCTACAGCGGCGACGAGCTGACCGAACTGCTGCGTGCCGAGCGGGTGACCCATGCCTTCATCACCCCCGCCGCGCTCGCCGGTGTCGACGGGTCGGGCCTGCCGGAGCTGGCCGCCATCGTCGTCGGTGGCGAGGCCTGCCCGCCGGAACTGATCGCGCGCTGGTCGCCCGGCCGCAACTTCTACAACCTCTACGGCCCGACCGAGACCACCGTCGCGGCCTCGATCAGCGATCCGCTGACCCCCGGCGACCTGATCACCATCGGCGGGCCGATTCCCGGCATGTCGGCGCTGGTCCTCGATGCGCGCTTGAAGCCGGTGCCGGATCGGGTCCCCGGCGAGTTGTACCTGGCCGGGCCTGGCCTTGCCCGCGGCTACCACGAGCGCGCCGGGCTGACCGCGGCTCGTTTCGTCGCCGACCCGATCACCGGCGGCAGGCTCTACCGCACCGGTGACCTGGTGAAATGGGAGCTCACCGCCGACGGTGAACCCCAGCTGACCTTCCTCGGCCGCACCGACGCCCAGGTCAAGCTGCGCGGTTTCCGCATCGAACTGGGCGAGATCGACGCCGTTCTCACCTCCGACGACTCCGTCCGCTTCGCGACCACACTCGTGCGCACCCTGCCCAGCGGCGTCGACGCGCTCGTCGCGTATGTGGTGCCCGCGGCGGGTGCCACGGTCGACCGGGCCGCGCTGACCCGCCTGGCCGAGCAGCGGCTGCCGCAGCACGCCGTCCCGGCCGCCATCGTGCCGATCGAGCGCCTGCCACTGACTCCGGTCGGCAAGCTCGACTACAAGGCGCTGCCCGAACCGGAGCTCACCGCCCGCGCCTTCGAAGCGCCGCGCACCGGCACCGAGCACGCCGTGGCGGCGGTCTTCGCCGAGCTGCTCGGCGCCGACCCGATCGGCCGCGACGACGACTTCTTCGCCCTCGGCGGCAACTCCCTGCTCGCGACCCAGCTGGCCGGCCGCCTCGGCGCGGTCACCGGGGTGCGCGTGCCCGCCAGGACGGTCTTCGAACACGGCACGGTCGCCGACCTGGCCGCCGCGCTCGACGCGCTGGTCGGTGACGCGGCCGTGCGGGTGCCGCTGACCCGGCGCGAGCGCGGTGAGCGGGTGCCGCTCTCGCTCGCGCAGCAGCGCATGTGGTTCATGGCGCGCCTCGACCCCGGTTCCAGCGCGTACAACATCCCGGTCGCGCTGCGCCTGTCCGGCCCGCTCGACGGCGCCGCGCTCACCGCCGCCCTCGACGACGTGCTCGAACGGCACGAGGTCCTGCGCACGGTCTACCCCGAGCACGACGGCCAGGGCCACCAGCGCGTGCTGCCGGTGGCCGAGGCCGGACTCGACGTGGCCGTCGCCGCGATCGCCGAGGCCGACCTGCGGATGGAGCTGGCCCGGCTGACCTTCGGCGGCTTCGACGTCTGCGCGCGAGTTCCCGTGCGCGCCGCGCTGTTCCAGCTCTCCGAGTCCGAGCATGTGCTGGCCGTGGTGGTGCACCACATCGCCACCGACGGTTTCTCCCTCGGCCCGCTCACCCGCGACCTGATGACCGCCTACGTCGCCAGGACCGAGGGCGCGGCGCCGGACTGGACGCCGCTGCCGGTGCAATACGCCGACTACACCCTGTGGCAGCAGGAAATGCTCGGCGCCGCAGAGGATTCCGGCTCGCTGCTGGCCAGGCAACTCGGCTACTGGCGCGGCGAGCTCGCCGGCACCCCGACCCTGCTGGAGTTGCCGACGGACCGCCCGCGTCCGCCGGTCGCGGGCAGTCGCGGCGCCGCGCACCACTTCGCGCTCGAACCCGCCGTGCATCAGGCGCTGGAAGTCCTCGCGCGCGAACACAATGCCTCGCTGTTCATGGTGGTGCGGGCGGCGCTGTCGGTGCTGCTGGCGCGCGTCGCCGGTACCGACGACGTCACCGTGGGCGCCCCCGTCGCCGGACGCGGTGAGCCCGAACTCGACGACCTGGTCGGCATGTTCGTCAACACCGTGGTGCTGCGCACCCGCGTCGACGCCGCCGAATCCTTTGCCGCCCTGCTGGATCGGGTCCGCGAGACCGACCTGGCCGCCCTCGCCAACGCCGACGTGCCGTTCGAACGTCTTGTCGCCGAACTGGATCCGCCGCGCACCCAGGCGCACCACCCGCTCTACCAGGTGGCGCTGTCGTTCCAGAACTTCGGCGGCGCCCGGCTGGAACTGCCCGATCTGGTGGTGTCGGCGGTCGATCTCGGTGACGAGGTCGCACCGGTCGACCTGCAGCTGACCGTCGTTCCGCACGAGGACGACAACGGTCCGGCAGGCTTGCGCTGCTCCTGGCGCTACGCCACCGACCTGTTCGACGAGTCGACGATGGCCACCCTGGGCCTGCGCCTGGCCGGGCTGCTGAGCGCGGCCGTCGCCGCACCGCACCGGCCCGTCGGCGACCTGCCGCTGCTGACCGAGGCCGAGCGCAGCGAGCCGTCCGGCGACGTGCGGTTGGTCCCCGACCCGACCCTGCTCGACGAATTCCGCGCGCAGGCACTGCGCCGTCCCGACGCGCCCGCGGTCACCTTCGCCGAGTCGACCCTCACCTATAGCGAGCTCGCGAGCCGGGTCAACCGGCTGGCCCGGCTGCTGGTGGCCACCGGCGTCGGCCCCGGCGCTACCGTCGGCGTCGCGATCCGGCCGTCGATCGACCTGGTCGTCGCCATGTACGCGGTGTTCGCCGCGGGCGGCGCCTACGTGCCGATCGACCCGGACTCACCCGTCGAACGCCGCGCCGACATCCTGTCCGCCGCGCGGCCGGCTTGCGTGCTGACCACCGCGGCCGATGCCATCGAGGTCGACGGCCTGCCGGTCGTCTCGGTGGATCTGGTCGCGAATTCCGGTGCGCTGTCGGCCTTCCCGGATGCCTGGCTGACCGACGCCGACCGGCTGCGGCCGTTGCGCACGCTGGATCTGGCGTATGTCATCTTCACCTCCGGCTCGACCGGCAAGCCCAAGGGCGTCGGTGTGCCGCACTCGGCCATCGTCAACCAGGCGGCGTTCATGGTCGGGGAATACGGGGTGGGGGACGACGACACTGTCCTGCAGTCGATTCCGTGGACCTTCGACGCCTCGATGATCGGCTTCGCCACCCCGCTGCGCGCGGGCGCGCACATGATCGTGGCCGCCGCGCACGGGCTCACCGATCCGGCGTACCTGGCCGATCTCATTGCCCGGCACCGGGTTACCGGCACCACCATCGTCCCGTCGGTGCTGCAGATGCTGCTCGAGGCCGCACCGGCGGGCGCCCTGCGGTCGGTGCGTGCGGTGTGGGTCGGCGGTGAGGCATTGCCCACCGCGACGATCGCCCGCTTCACCACCGCCACCGCGGGCAGGCTGCACAACCTGTACGGACCCACCGAGGCCACGGTGTCCATCACCGCCGCCGATGTGACCGAGATCGGCGCCGGGATCGTCCCGATCGGCAAGCCGCACTGGAACTCTCGCGCGTATGTCCTCGACGCCCGGCTGCAACCGGTACCTGTCGGCACGCCCGGCGAGCTGTATCTGGCCGGCGCGCAGCTGGCCCGCGGCTACCTCGGCAGCCCGGACAAGACGACCGAACGCTTCGTCGCCGACCCGTACGGTCCCGTCGGCGAGCGCATGTACCGCACCGGCGACCTGGTCCGCAGGCTGCCCTCGGGTGACCTGACCTACCTGGGCCGCACCGACGTTCAGCTCAAACTGCACGGCCTGCGCATCGAACCCGGCGAGATCGAGGCCGCGCTGCGCACGCACCCGGCCGTCGCCGGCGCGGCGGTGGCGGTGCACCACGAACAGCTCGTCGGCTACGTCACCCCGGCGGCCGACCGGACGGTCGATGTCGCCGATGTGCAGGCGGCTATCCGAACCCTGTTGCCGCCGTACATGATTCCGCACCGGCTGCTGGTACTCGACGAGTTCCCGCTCGGTGCGACCGGCAAGCTCGACCGCAAGGCGCTGCCCGCGCCCGCCGTGGAGATCCGCGAATACCAGGCCCCTGTCACCGCGGACGAGGAGATCGTGGCCGAGGTGTTCGCGCAGGTCCTCGACCTCGACCGGGTCGGCCGCGACGACGACTTCTTCGTCCTCGGCGGTACCTCGCTGTCGGCGATCCGGGTCCGCGCGGCACTCGCCGAACGCCTCGGCATCGAGGTGCCGCTGCGCCTGCTGTTCAGCTATCCGCTGGTCAGCGACCTGGCGCTGGCCGTGCGCGACGAGTCCTCTGCCTCGGCCGCCGGTCCCGACCCGGCCGTCGACGCGATGCTGGATCCCGCGATCGACCTCTCCGGCTGCGCACCCCAGCGCGTCGGCGATCCCGCCACGATCCTGCTCACCGGCGCCACCGGCTTCCTCGGCAGCTTCCTGCTGCGCGAACTGCTCGAGCAGACCGGCGCCACCATCCACTGCCTGGTCCGGGCCACCGACGACGCGAGCGCGGTGGACCGGGTCGTCGCGACCGCCGCGAAGTACAGCATCGACGTGACCCCGTACCTCGACCGGATCGTCGGCGTGCCAGGCGATCTCGCGCGCCCGAACCTCGGCATCGACCCGTTGCGCTTCGCCGAGCTGGCGGCCCGGATCGACGCGATCTATCACAACGGTGCGCTGGTCAACCATCTCGAGCCGTACGGCCGGATGCGGGACGCCAATGTCGGCGGCACCACCGAGGTGCTGCGCCTGGCCACCACCACCCGGGTCAAGCCGATCCACTACGTGTCGACGCTGTCCGTGCTGGCCGGTATCCCGCAGGACAGTGGTGTCCCTGGCGGTCTGCCCGGTTACGCGATGACCAAGTGGGTGGCCGAACAGCTGGTGCACACCGCGATCGAGCGCGGAATCCCCATCGCCGTCTACCGTCCCGGCCTGATCACCGGAGCCTCCAGCACCGGCGTCGCACCGGCCGAGGACGCGTGGTGGACCATGCTGCGCGCCATGCTGGTGCTCGGCGTCGCCGTCGACGTGCGGGCGATCGGTGTCGAGATGGCGCCGGTGGACCATGTCGCGGCGGGCATCGTCCGCCAGTCCCGCGATGCCGCCGCGATCGGCAACATCTACCGGGCGGCGGGCGCGCAGGTGCCGTTGCAGGTGGTCTACGAGGAAATCCTGCGGCGCGACTACCAGTTCGACTTCATCGACCCGATGGAATTCGGCCTGGTTCTGACCAGGGCCGCCGAACGCGTGGACGCCGACCCGATCCTGGCCCGCGCTTCCGCGTTGAGCGGCAACTACGCCGCAGCCATCGCCCAGGCGACCCCGGCGACGGTCCTGAGCGCGGTGGAGTCGGCCGCACCCGCGGAGCCCTACCGCGGCCTGCCGATCGAATTCCCGGCGGTCGACGCGGCTGTCATCAGCCGCTACTTCGATCACTACATCGAGGTCGGTTTCTTCCCTGCCCCTGGCGCCGGCCAGCTCGCCCCGGCCTGACGTGTACCGCGGGAGCCGTGCTCCCGCGAACATGCGGCGAACCATTTCACATCCATCCACCCGGTGGTTCCGAATCAGATGCGAAGGAGTCTCTCTTCCACAGCATTTGATAGGAAGGTTCGACATATGAGCACACAATGGTCACTGCGCACGACGTTCGTCGCGGGCATTCTCGGCGCCGCGGTGTTCGCCGCGAGCGCCCCAGCACTGGCTGAGACTCCGCCAGGCGCTGAGCCAGCGGGTTCGAATGCCGTCGCCACGGCGCAGGGCCTGGTCCTGGACCTGCGTCATGTCGGGCTCGATCCCATTCCCCTGGCGAGCCTGCCGGTCCCGGTGGGCGAACCCGGCGGCACGGCGGATCCGATCGCGGTGCCCGTTCCCGCGCCGACCGATGTGCTGCGGATCGGCAATGTGCAGGTCGCCAGACCGGACTTCATCCCGCCGGAGCAGGTCGCCCAGTTCAACGACACACTCGGCGGCGCGGAGACCGCGCTGGCGCGGATGCTGGACGGGCAGGGGTTCGCACCCGCCCGGTCGGATCAGATAGCCGCCAACGTGTTCGGCAGGGCCGCGCAGGGTGCGGCGGTCGGTGCGATCGTGGCCAGTCCGATCGCCGCGGCCGCCGCGATCATCGGCGTGGCCGTCGGCCTCGTGGTCGCACTCCCCTTCGCGCCCGCCGGGCTCATCTTCATGCCCATCATCGCCGCCAGCCTCGCCGTAGGCATGGTGGTGGCGCCGTTCGCCGCGGTCGGCGCGGGCGTCGGGGCTGTCGTCGGCGGCGTCGAAGCGGCGCAGGCACCCGCACCCTGAGTCTCGGCAGACCCGCAGGAGCGGTGCTCCTGCGGGTCATGGCGATCAGCTCGCGTAGTCGTAGAACCCGCGACCGGACTTGCGGCCCAGGCGACCCGCGTCCACCATCCGGCGCAGCAGGGCGGGCGGGGCGAGGTGCGGCTCGGCGAACTCGGCGTACAGCGACTCCGAGGCGGCCAGGGCGATGTCGAGGCCGACGGTGTCGAGGAGGGTCAGCGGGCCCATCGGGTAGCCGCAGCCGCCCTTCATGGCCGCGTCGATGTCCTCGGCGGTGGCGTAGCCCGACTCGAGCATCCGGATCGCCGAGCACAGATACGGGATGAGCAGCGCGTTGACGATGAAGCCGGAGCGGTCACCGGCCTGCACGGTCATCTTGCCCAGGGTGTTCTTGGCGTAGTCGGTGACGGCCGCGGCCGCCTCCGGCGCGGTCACCAGGGTCGAGATGATCTCGACCAGCGGCATCACCGGCACCGGGTTGAAGAAGTGCACGCCGACGACCCGCTCGGGACGCTCGGTGGCACCGGCCACCTTGATCACCGGGATCGAGGAGGTGTTGGTGGCGAGGATGCCCTCGGGCTTCACGATCTTGTCGAGCTTGCCGAAGATCTCGTACTTCAGCGATTCGATCTCCGGCGCGGCCTCGATGACCAGGTCGCGGTCGGCGAACTCGTCGATGTCCAGGGTGACCCGCACGCGCGCGATCGCCGCGTCGGCCTCCTCCTGGGTGATCTTGCCGCGGGCGACGCCCCGGCTGATCGAGGTCGCGATGCGCTGCTGCGCGGCGTCGGCGAACTCCTGCTTGGTCTCGAGCACGAGCACCGAGCTACCCGCCTTGGCACAAACCTCCGCGATGCCGGCACCCATGGTGCCGCCACCGATCACTCCGATCAACTCCACTGCAGAACTCCCAACATCGCATTGCCCTGGCTGTCCCGGAGATTATTTCACCCGGGCTGGCACTCAGTGCCACAGGCTGTCGAAAGCGCTGGCCACCCGGGGTACGAACGCCGACCGGGCCGCCACCGGTTCGGGGGTGAAGCGGTGGCGGCCCAGCGGATTCGGCTATCGCACCGGCGTCAGCTCCGGCTCGGTGGGTTGCCGTCGGTCGCGACCGAGGACCGAGTGCCTGCGGCTGTAGGCGAAGTAGACGATGACACCGAGAGCCATCCAGATCACGAAGCGCAGCCAGGTCTCGATCGAGAGGTTGACCATCAGCCACAGGCAGGCCAGCGCGCCGAGGATGGGGACCACCGGGACGAACGGGACGCGGAAGCCGCGCGGCAGATCGGGGCGGGTCCGGCGCAGCACCAGCACGCCGACCGACACCATCACGAACGCGACCAGGGTGCCGATATTGACCATTTCCTCGAGCGTGCCGAAGTCGACGAAACCGGCCAGCAGGGCGCAGACCACGCCGACGATCACGGTCAACCGGACCGGCGTGCCCTTCTTGCCGGTCTGGGCGAGGCCGCGGGGCAGCAGACCGTCACGGGCCATGGCGAACAGCACCCGCGTCTGGCCGAGGAACATCACCATGACCACCGTCGACAGACCGGCGAGGGCGCCGATGGCGATGATGTTCTTCACCCAGGTCGCGCCGTGGATGGCGAAGGCCGTGGCGAGGGTGGCGTTGCCGTCGGCGAGTTCGGTGTAGGACACCATGCCGGTGAGGATCAGCGACACCGCGATGTAGAGCACCGTCACGATGGCCAGCGATCCCAGGATGCCGCGCGGGATGTCGCGCTGCGGATTGCGCGTCTCCTCGGCGGTGGTGGCGACCACGTCGAAGCCGATGAAAGCGAAGAACACCAGGCTGGCCGCGGCGAGCAGGCCGTACCAGCCGTAGCTGGTGCCACCGGATCCGGTGAGGAAGGCGAACAGCGACTGCCGCAGCCCCTCGGCCTTCTCCGACGGCGCCGAGGGCGGAATGTAGGGCGTCAGGTTCGACGGCTTGAAGTAGGTCGCGCCGACCACCAGCACCAGCGCGATCACCCCCAGCTTGATCGCGACGGCGATGGCGGAGACCCGCGACGACAGCTTCGTCCCGGTCGCCAGCAGCACACCGACCACCGCGATGATCACGACCGCGCCCCAGTCGAAGGTCACCGACCCGAAGTGGACCACCGGCGCCGACGACCCGAGCACATTGCCCAGATACTGCGACCAGCCCTTGGCGACCACGGACACCGCGAGCGCGAATTCCAGGATCAGATCCCAGCCGATGATCCAGGCGATCACCTCACCGAAGGTGGCGTAGGCGAAGGTGTACGCGCTGCCCGCCACCGGAACGGTGGAGGCGAATTCCGCGTAGCACAGGGCCGTCAGCCCGCACGCGATCGCCGCGAAGACGAAGGCGAGCGAGACCGCGGGCCCCGCCACCGTGCCCGCGGTGCGTGCGGTGAGGGTGAAGATGCCCGCGCCGATCACCACCGCGACACCGAAGATCGTGAGGTCTTTCGCCGTCAGATCCTTGCGTAGCTTGGAATCCGGGTCGTCGGTATCCCGGATCGACTGTTCGACTGATTTGGTGCGGAACAAGCCGCTCGCGATCGCCACTGTGGTCTCCTCTTCGAAACTCGGGCGCGCTCAGAGCGACCAGGGGATGGCGTCGAGACGGCGCTCGGCGAATCGGTTGGCGGCAGCACCGGTGCCGATGCCCTCGGCCTTGGCAGCGGCGATGATCTCGCGGCAGCGCGGATAGATGTCGGCGACCTCGGCTTCCACCTCGGCCGGGGCGGCGGCGCGCAGCTCGCCGGCCACCTGGATGAGTCCGCCGCCGTTGGCGACGAAATCGGGCACCCAGGTGATGCCGCGGTCGGTCAGCGCCTGTTCGATCTCGGGCGTGGCGAGCTGGTTGTTGGCGGCGCCGCAGATGAGCTTGGCCTCGATCGTCGCGGCGCTCGACGCGGTGAGCGTGGCGCCCATCGCGCAGGGGGCGTACACGTCGACCGGCGCGGTGGACACCGTGGACAGCAGCCGCACCGCGGGCTGTTCCGCGGCGATACGCCGCAGCGCCGCCTCGTTCACATCCGTCACGCAGACCTCGGCGCCGTCGGCGAGCAGCAGGGCGGTGAGCTCGCGGCCGACCTTGCCGACGCCCTCGACACCGACCGTGCGACCGGCCAGTGTGGGTGCGCCCCACACGGATTCGGCTCCGGCCCGCATGGCGTGGAACACGCCGAGCGCGGTCAGCCGGGCGCTGTCACCGCTGCCGCCTGCGGCGACGCTGCGACCGGTGACGTAGCGGGTGTGCCTGCCGATCACATCCAGATCGTCGGTGTTGGTGCCCACATCGCCCGCGGTGATGTAGCGCCCGCCGAGCGTCTCGACGAAGCGCGCGTAGGCGGCGAGCAGTTCCTCGCTCTTCATGGTCGCCGGGTCACCGATGATCACCGCCTTGCCGCCACCGAGGTCGACGCCCGCGGCCGCCGCCTTGTAGGTCATGCCCCACGACAGCCGCAGCACGTCCTGCAACGCCGCGGATTCGTCGGCGTACGGGTAGAAGCGAGTCCCGCCAAGGGCCGGGCCGAGCGCCGTCGAGTGGATCGCGATGATCGCCTTCAGCCCGGACCTGTCGTCCTCACAGAACACCACCTGCTCATGGGCGCGGGCGCTCAACTCGTGCGATCGGCCGAAGACTCCCGCCTCGGTGTGCACAACGGTCACTGTGGATTCCTTTCCTGTTGCCGCCCACCACGGGTCGTGCCTGGGTGCGGCGGTGTGTGGTGCCGCGGGTCCGCGGCGGTTTTGAAGAGCCGCAGGTACGCGGCGGTGTTGTGGTGCCGCGGGTTCGCGGATGCTGTGGCGCCGCGGCGTGTTGCGTGCCGGTCAGTACTCGATGCCGAGCTCGCGCAGTCCGGCGCGGTACAGCTCGACATTGCCGAGCTTCACGTCCTCGTAGCCGCGCACGACATCGGGAAGTGCGGCGGCCGCGGTGGCCGTGTCGTAGTTCTCCGGGTCCAGGTCGCTCGCCAGGCGAGCCACCATGGCGGTGTAGTGGGCCAGCAGTTCCCGCTCGACCTTGCGCACGTGGGCGTAGCCGAAGGGATCGAGCCGGGTGCCGCGCAGGAACTTGCCCTTGGCGAGAACCTTCAGTGCCACATGAGATGTCGGTGCGAGCCCGATCTTCTTGCGACGGCCGAGCGCGCGCAGGGCCGGGGGATGCAGCTTGTAGGTGAGCTTCTCGCCGCCCGGCACCTGGGCCTGGACCTCGGCCAGGAACGCCGGATCGACCAGCAGCCGCGCCACTTCGTACTCGTCCTTGTAGGCGGTGAACTTGTACAGCCCCCGCGCCACCGCCTCGCTGAAGTCGGTCCGCTCGCCGAGCGCCCGCTCCGCCGTCCAGGCGAGTTCGACGGTCTCGACATACCGCCGAGCCACCGTGGCGTTCTGATAGCCGACCAGCTCGGCCGCCCGCAGTTCCACGAGCCGGCGCACCTCACCCTCGAAGCTGGTGTGCGCCAGCACTTCCGCGGGCACCGTCGGCGTGGTCCGCCGCGGCCGCCCCTCATCGACAGCCGCGGCGAACGCCGCCGGATCCGCGACGGCGACACGTCCCCAGCGGAAGGCCGCGATCGTCGCGTCCACCGCGACGCCGTTGATGCCGATGGCCTCCTCGATCGCCGCTACGGGCAGTCGCAGGCCGCCGGACTGGACGGCGGCGCCGACGATCAGGAAGTTGGCCGCCGCGGTGTTGCCGAACAAGGTCTGCGCTGCCGCGAGTGCGTCGAAGTGGCTGATCGAATTCGTCACCGTCGCAAGCCGATCCAGCAGCGTATCGGTGGCGGGGTAGGTCACCGACTTGTCGTAGACCATGTCGCCGGTCGGGGTCTGGCTCGTCGAGGCCACCGCCACGGTGCTCGCCGCGTCGCCGTACTGGAGAGAGCGGGGATCGGTCGCGGTGAGCAGATCGACGGCGAGCAGGCAGTCCGCGCTGCCCGGGGTGAGCCGGTTCGACGGCTCCAATTCCGTTGTGGAGAACCGCAGGTGAGAAACCACTGGCCCGGCCTTCTGGCTCAGGCCGATCTGATCCAGGCTCTCGACCTCGTATCCGGCGCGCAGTGCGGCCGTGGCCAGCACCTGATTCACCGTCACGATGCCGGTGCCGCCGATGCCCGCGATCAGCACGTTCTGGGTCCGCTGCGGTGCGCCGACGCCGGGGTCGGCGACCACGGGCGGCTCGACGACCTTGCGGCGCCCGTTCTTGGGCTTGTCCTTGTCCGGGACCACTTCCACCGTGACGAACGACGGGCAGTCGCCGTCCAGGCAGCTGTAGTCGGTATTGCACGAGGTCTGATCGATGCGGGTCTTGCGCCCGAATTCGGTGTCGACCGGCTGCACGGACAGGCAGTTCGACTTGGTGCCGCAGTCGCCGCAACCTTCGCAGACGGCCTCGTTGATCACCACCCGGGTGGTGCGGACCGGCAGCGCGCCGCGCTTGCGCTGCCTGCGCGCGTCGGCGGCGCAGTGCTGGTCGTAGATCAGTACGGTGACGCCCTCGACCTCGCGCAGCAGCCGCTGCGCCTCGTCGAGCCGGTCACGATGCCACAGCAGCGTGCCCTTGGCCAGCGCCCGCTTGTTGTGGCGCTGGGGTTCGTCGGCGCAGATGATGATCTTGCGGACGCCCTCGACGGCAAGCTTGTGGGTCAGCTGCGCGACGGTGAGCCCGCCCTCCACGTCCTGGGCGCCGGTCATCGCGACGACCTCGTTCCACAGCAGCTTGTAGGTGATGTTCACCCCGGCCGCGACGCAGGCCTGCACGGCCAGCTGGCCGGAATGGAAGAACGTGCCGTCGCCGATGTTCTGGAACAGGTGCGGCACGTCGGTGAACGGCGCCTGCCCGATCCACTGGCTGCCCTCGCCGCCCATCTGGGTCAGCCCGGTGACCGCGCTGTCGGCACGGCCCGACATCGTCACCAGCGTGTGGCACCCGATTCCGCCGCCGCCGATCGAGCCGTCGGGCAGCGCGGTGGAGCGGTTGTGCGGGCAGCCGCTGCAGAAGTACGGCGTCCGCTTGGCGGACAGCACCTCGAGCGGAAGCGGCGGCGGGGCAGCCCTTTTCAGCTCGACCCGCTCGCGCAGTACCCGGCGCAGCGGCGCCAGCAGCCGTCCCGCGGTGAGCTCGCCGTCGACCGGCATCAGCCGGCCGCCGTGCGCGTCGTGCTTGCCGAGGACGCGTGGCGCGCCCGCGGTGCCGTAGAGGATCTCGCGGATCTGGGTCTCGATGAACGCGGTCTTGTCCTCCACCACGATCAGCTCGTCGAGACCGCGGGCGAACTCGGTGACAGCGGCCGTGCCGACGGGATAGGGCATGCCGATGCGCAGCAGCCGGATTCCGGCCCGGTGCATGGCCGCCTCGTCGACGCCGAGGTCGAGCAGTGCCTGGCGGACCGCGTCGAAGGTGGTCCCGGTGGCCGCGATGCCCACCTTGGCCTCGGCCGGATCCACCTCGATGATGTCGAGGGCGTTGGCCGCCGAGAAGGCCTGCACGGTCGCCCAGCGCGGCCCGTAGAGGTCGGCCTCGGCGAGCACGCTGTCGGTCGGCGCCGCCATCGGCCGCTGCCGGTAGGTGAAAGGCCTTCCCTCCCACTGCACTTCGGGCACCGTGACGGCGAGATCGGCCACGTCCGCGTCGACCGTCCACGCCCCGTCGGCGACATCGGCGACGATCTTCAGCGCCACCACGCAGCCCGAGGCCCGCGACATCGCGATGCCCTGCATCCCGAGGGTGATGATCTCCTCGGCGTTGCGCGGGAACAGCACCGGAACGCCCATGGCGGCCAGCGAACGCTCGCTGACGGCGGGCACCGTCGACGACTTCGACGCCGGATCGTCGCCGACAAGTAGCAGGACGCCGCCGCGCGGGTTCACGCCGTACATGTTGGCGTGGCGAATGGCGTCGCTCGCGCGGTCGACACCCGGGCCTTTGCCGTACCAGACGCCGACCACGCCGTCGTGGGTCGCCCGCCCGGCGGGCAGGTCGGCCTGGCTGCCCCACACCGAGGTGGCGGCCAGTTCCTCGTTGAACCCGGGGACGAAGGTGATGTCGTGTTCGGCGAGCACGTCCGGCATGCCGAGCAGCATCTTGTCCACCCCGCCCAGCGGGCTGCCCTGATACCCGGAGACGAATGTCGCGACCCGGCGCCCGGCGCGGATATCGCGCACATGCTGTTCCACCAGCAGCCTGGCGATGGCCTGGACACCGGTGAGCAGAATCGGGCCTGCCCCGGAGCGATAGCGATCGGCGAGGTCGTAGGGCGCGGCAGGCTCGGCCTGCGGCCGGGCGGTCGGACAGACGACGGTGGTCATAGACGCCTCACCACACTTTCCACAACCCAGATCGTGAGCTGCGCAACGAAGGAACTTGCTATCGGTGCAGCGAAATGTGCCGTGGAGGGGTAATCGGTGTCAACAGTCAGTCAAAAAGTTGATCAGTCTGCTCAAAAGTGATCTGGACCACTGAGGCGGATGTGTCAATCTGCTCGAGGTAAGGAGACCTGCGTCACATCAGGGCTGGTTTGCGTGCTTGGTCAGATGGTCGACCAGCGGCAGGCTCCGATACTTGATCGGAGTGGCCAGCGCGAGCATCGTCTCGGTGTGATTCACGCCGTCGATGGCATGCACCCGCTGGATGATCTCCAGCAGATCCTGCTGTGATTGCGCGGCGACGCGGACCAGCAGATCGGCGCGACCGGTGGTGGCGTGCACTTCGAGGACGTGCGGGAAGCCGCGCAGCGTCTCGATGATCGGATCCATCTTGTTCTGATCGAGTTCGATGCCGAGGAACGCGTGCACGGCGAAGCCGATCGCCTGCACATCGATATCGGGCGGAAAGCCGCGCACCGCGCCCGAGGACTCCAGCCGCTTCATTCGCGCCTGCACCGTGTTGCGGGCGATGCCGAGCCGCTGCGCCAGCTCGAGAATCGGCGCCCGCGGGTCGCGCGCCAGTTCGGCCAGCAACGCGGCGTCGAGAGCATCGAACTTGATGGTCATGCCGCATTGTGGCACGGCGGAAACCGGCCCTGCTCGGCGGAAGCTCTTCGGGAACCGATAAGGTGATACAGGGGGTTACAGGTAGTTTTCCCTCGTCGTCGCGATTCATCCGGAGATTTACATGGGCCCCTTGTCGGTTGCGCTGCGCAACGCGGTCGCACTCTTCAGCGACGGCGTCGAGCCGTACACGCCGACGCCGTCGGACATCGTCTACGACGAACCGCACCGCCGGCTCCTGCGCTACCGCCGCGCCACCCCCGCCACGGGCGATCCGGTGCTGCTCGTCCCGCCGCTGGCGGTGACCATTTCCTGCTACGACATGCGGCCGAGCCAGAGCCTGGTGCGCTTCCTGCTCGACCTGGGTCGCGAGGTCTATGTGCTCGACTACGGCGAGATCACCTACGCGGACCGCGATCTCGGCTTCGAGGAATGGGTCGACGACATCGTGCCGACGGCGATCGCCACGGTCGGCGCCGACGCGGAGGGCGCTGTCGACCTGATCGGATGGTCGTTCGGCGGCACCATGAGCGTGCTCACCGCCGCGGCCCACCCGGACCTGCCGATCGGCTCGGTCACCGCGGTCGGGACCCCGTTCGATCAGCGCCGCAATGGCCAGATCTCGCTGGCCCGCAGGTTCGGGCAGCTCACCGGCGGTCGCGAAGTCACCTTCCCGGTACGGGTCGCCGGTGGCGTCCCGAAGTACGGGGTGCGGGCCGGATTCCGCATCCAGTCGATCGACCGTGAGCTCACCAAGCCCTGGTACATCGCCCGCAATATCGCCGACACCGAAGCGCTGGCCCGCATGCAGTCGGTGGATCGATTCATGGACACCATGCCCGGTTACCCGGGCAGGTTCTACCGTCAGGCCTATCGCCAGCTGATCATCCGCAACGAAATGCTGAAGGGCACAGTGCATTTGCGCCCCGACCGCGCGATCGACCTCACCGAACTCACGGCGCCGACCCAGCTGATCGGCGGCACCAAGGACGCCCTTGCCTCCTCGGCGTCCGTCGCCGCGGGCGTCCAGGTCCTCACCGGCACGTCCGAGGTCCGCTTCACCGAGGTCCCGGGAAGTCATCTCGGCATCATCGCGGGCCCCGCCGCCCGCGACACCACCTGGGCGACCATCGCGGACTTCCTCGGCAGCGTGCGGTCATCCACGCCGTCGCCGACCCGCTGACCGGGCGTCGGCCGCGGGAACGAGTTGCGGGCGCGCGAGCTCTGAACCCGGCAGACCCCGGCCGAAAGCGCTCGGCCGGGGTCCGCCGCCGACGGCGTAGCCGCTAGCGGATCTCTCGGGTGAGCCGGGACGACCACGGACACCAGAAGCAGCCCGGCAGGAAAGCGCCGCAGGCCTCGTCCAGGTGGTCTTCGAGGTAGTTGATACCCGCGTCGCAGACCTCGATCGCCACGGTGAAGAAGGTGATCGTGTCCGGGTCGAGGTGGAAGCTCCAACCCGGGTTGTACTCGACGGCCTGTTTCCTGATGCGGCCCATGACATGGACCGACATCTGCTCATCGCCGGACAGAATCCGACGCGCTTCCGCGATGCGCTGCTCGTTGGTGAGCCGGATAACGAATTCCTTGCCGGAGTAATCGGTGAATGCGAAGTCCGCCATGACATCTCCCTGCCAAAAGTAGTGGATGGGGTTTGCGTGCGGTTCTGCATCAGAGCACTCAATATCGTATCGGCGTGCGAGCGCTGTTGTAAACGAAATTCTTTGTGCGCCAATCAAAATTCGACTGGACGCCCGTTTCCGGCGGCGGTAACCAGGCTGAGGGGTCAGTTCGGACGGGAGATAGCGGCGTGGTCGCCATTGCTTCGAGAGGAAAGCTGGGTTCGGATGGACTTCCCGGCAAAAGTCAATTCACGGATCGCGATAGCGCCGCGCGCAACGGGCGCGGCGACTCGGCCCTCGGCGTCGATCAGCACAGCCGACGGTGTGCCGCGGACGCGGTAGCGCAGCGCCGCCTCGTTGCTCTGCTGGACCAGCGACGGGATCTCGCCCAGACCCTGTTCGATACCCCACACGGCCTGCTCATCGGCGTCGCCGTTCCCGACGACGACCATGGTCATGGCCGTGCGCGCTCGCCACCGCGGCAGCTCGCGGGCCAGCGCGGCGCACATCTCACAGCCCGGATGCACGAACACCAGCAGCACCGCCCGGCCCATCGACAGCAAATCCGCGAGATTCGTGCGAGCGCCCGTGACGTCGAGCAACTCGAACTCCGGCGCGACCGAGCCGACCGGCAAGCCCTCGGCGCCCAGCGTCGAGAGCGCCTGCTCGTCCAGGCGCCGCCGCAGCGCGCCGACCTGGCCGGCCAGCCACGCCAGGACCCCGCACAGCAGCGCGCCGAGCGCGAGCCCGGTCGCGGCATCGGCGGCCAGTCCCGCGGGCACCGAGGGATGGGCCGACGCGCCCCACAGGACCACGGCCGCGAGCACCATCAGCGCACCGTTGCGCACGATGCTGCGCGCGCCGATCGGCCTCGTACTCGCCGCGCCGAAGCATGAGCACGAGGGGCGCTTGCCGCGCCGCAACAAGCCGGCCATGACCACCGTGAACACCGTCAGCAGGAGCAGCGCGCCGACGGCTGCCGCGGCGGCAGTCCACGGCAGCACGACGCCGACCGCCAGCACCGCCTCGGCGATCGGCAGCCCCCACGCCACGGCGGGCACCCACCGCACCGGCACCTCGAACTCGCCCACCGCCTGCCGCGTACCGGCGCGATCGGCCAATTTCCCCCAGGCCGACAACCCGAACACCACGGCGAGCGCCAACCGCGTAACCCACACCCCGTATTCGATCAGCATGAGTCGCACCCTCCCACATCAGCGGCTATTCGAATTCCAAATCGCGGGCAGAGTATTCGACGTGTTGCGACATCGGGCAATTACGCCGCGGAGGGCGAGCCGACTCGGTCCGTGACGGTGAACTGCGTGCGGGACTCTCTACAGTGTGGTGGGCTCGCCGAACACCGCTCCGCTGTCGTCGACTTCGGGTGTTCTGGTTTGCACGTAGGTGTATTGGCGGATGGTGGCCGGGCCGATGCAGTTGTCGACTTTGATGTGAAAGTCGCGGGTCACGATCCGCACGGTCTTGCCCGGGATGAGCGGCTTGCCTTCCCCGATATCGACGTTGGTGATGTCGCCGGGTTGCAGTTCCAATTCCAGGAACAGACCCGGGTCCACCGCGATGGCGGGGAGGATGCCGTTGAACTCCTGAAACTGTCGCTGTTCGGTCTCCTGTGCCTGCCCGGACTGGTCCGTATGGGACTGCACCGACTCGCCGGTACTCGACTGCTCGACGGTGTCCGACTGCGACTGCTCGGTCGCCTGCCGCTGCACCTGCTCCGTCGCGGCGTTCTGCTGCGGCCCCTCGAGCCCGAATTCCGTGGTGGGATCGATGCCGGGGAGCGCGACATCGAGCCTGGCCGCGCAGCCGACGGTGTATCCGGTCCTGAGCACGCCCTCGGCCTGCCCGTCGAGCCGTCCGTACGCGACAGTGGAGACCAGCGCTTCACGGCTGGTGGGGGCGCCGTTCAACGGCGCGATTCGATAGACGGCTTCATTGTGTGTGCCGACGGTGAAACTGCCCATATCCGACTCGAAAGTCTTCTCGTGCGGTGGCAGATTGACGGTATCGGCATGCGCGGTCGGCTGCGACAGTAAGGCCAGCGCTGAGGCGACGTAACTGACTCTGCGGATGATTCGCAACATGACCTTGGACAATAGTGAATGCGACCGCAGATTCCGCTGCGTCACGCGGGCGCGTGTCCCGACCGATGCGGCTTGTTGTTCGCTCGTTCATCCGGCACCACACCGGTGGTGCGGTTCGCTGGCCGATCGACGTCGTGGTCGCCGTCAGAAGGCTGTCTCACCGGCCGTCTCGCCGCCGGTCCAGGAATACAGATGGGTGATACCCGTGTTGAGGATCCTGGGTAAATCGTAGAAGCAGCGTAGAGAGCAGGGGTGGACCCCGAAGATGCCCAGGTCAGCGGTGGTATAGGCTTTGTCCGTCATGAAGTCGGCTTATACGGGTCCGGTCAACGGTGCGCCCAAGACGGTCTACCTCGACCACGCGGCGACCACTCCGATGTTGCCCGCCGCCGTCGAGGCGATGACGGCTGCGCTGAGCACGGTGGGTAATGCCTCGTCGCTGCACGGATCCGGGCGTGCCGCACGGCGGTCGCTGGAGGAGGCGCGCGAGTCGATCGCGGCCGATCTGGGGGCGCGGCCGTCCGAGGTGATCTTCACCTCCGGTGGCACCGAGAGCGACAATCTGGCCGTCAAGGGCATCTTCTGGGGCCGCAGGGCGGGCGATCCGCGGCGCACCAGGATCGTCACCAGCGCGGTCGAGCATCACGCGGTGCTCGACGCGGTCGAGTGGCTGGAGAAGCACGAGGGCGCGCGAGTCACCTGGTTGCCCGTCGACGCCGAGGGTGTCGTCTCGCCGCACGCGCTGCGCGAGGTGCTCGCCGAGCAGGCCGACGAGGTCGCGCTGGTCAGTGTCATGTGGGCCAACAACGAGGTCGGCACCGTCCAGCCGGTCACCGAATTGGCCGCCGTCGCACAGGAGTTCGACGTTCCGATGCACAGCGACGCGATCCAGGCGGTGACCCAGCTCCCCATCGATTTCGGCGCGAGCGGGCTGGCCGCGCTCAGCGTCGCCGGGCACAAGGCCGGCGGTCCGCACGGCATCGGCGTGCTGCTGCTCGGCAGGCAGGTGCCGTGTGTGCCGCTGGTGCACGGCGGCGGACACGAACGCGACCTGCGCTCGGGCACCTCCGATGTGGCCGCGGCCGTCGGCATGGCCGCCGCGCTGCGCGAAGCGGTCGGTGACCTGCCCGCGCGCGCCGAGCAGCTGCGCGTCCTGCGCGAGCAGCTGATCGACGGTGTGCGGGCCGCGGTGCCCGACGCGGTGCTCAACGGGCCCGTCGACGAGCGGCGCCTGCCCGGCAACGCCCACTTCACCTTCCCCGGCTGCGAGGGCGACTCGCTGCTCATGCTGCTCGACGCCGCCGGTGTCGAATGCTCCACCGGGTCGGCCTGCAATGCGGGCGTGGCCTCCCCGAGTCATGTGCTGATCGCGATGGGTGTCCAGCCGTGGCAGGCCCGCAGTTCGCTGCGGTTCTCGCTGGGGCACACCTCGACCGGGGCCGATATCGAGACATTGTTGACCGTTCTTCCGCAGGTCATCGAACGGGCCAGAGCCGCGGGCATGGCCGGCGCTAGAGGAGGTGCCTGATGCGAGTACTCGCCGCGATGAGTGGTGGCGTCGATTCGGCGGTGGCCGCGGCGCGGGCCGTCGACGCCGGCCACGAGGTGGTCGGGGTGCACCTGGCGCTGTCGGCGACGCCGGGCACGCTGCGCACCGGTTCACGCGGGTGCTGCTCCAAGGAGGACGCCGGTGACGCGCGCCGCGCCGCCGACGTGCTCGGTATCCCGTTCTACGTCTGGGACTTCGCCGACCGCTTCAAGGAAGACGTGATCGACGATTTCGTCGCCGCCTACGCCGCAGGCGAGACGCCCAACCCGTGCCTGCGCTGCAACGAGAAGATCAAGTTCTCCGCCCTCGCCGACCGCGCACAGGCACTCGGCTTCGACGCCGTCGTGACCGGCCACTACGCCCGGCTCTCCGACGGCGTGCTGCGCCGCGCGGTCGACGCCGACAAGGACCAGTCCTATGTGCTCGCGGTGCTCACCGCCGAGCAGCTCGCGCGCGCGATGTTCCCGGTCGGTGACACCCCGAAGCCGCGGATCCGCGAGGAAGCCGCCGAGCGTGGTCTGGCCGTGGCGAACAAGCCCGACAGCCACGACATCTGCTTCATCCCCTCCGGGGACACCCGCGCGTTCCTCGGCGCCAAGATCGGCATCCGTCCCGGTGCGCTGGTCGATTCCGACGGCACCGTCCTCGGCGAGCACGAGGGTGTGCACGGATTCACCGTGGGCCAGCGCAAGGGTCTTGGCCTGACCCACACCGCCGCCGACGGCAAGCCGCGCTATGTGACCGGTATCGATCCCGATTCGGGGACGGTCAGCGTCGGTTCGGTGGAGGACCTCCAGGTCGATGTCGTCACGGCCGATCGCGCGATCTGGACCTCCGGCGTGCGCCCGAGCGAGCCGGTGGAGTGCGTCGTGCAGGTGCGTGCGCACGGCGGCACCGCGCCCGCCGTCGTCGAGCCCGCGGGTGACGGGTTCGTCGCCCGGTTGCGTGAACCGCTCACCGGTGTCGCCAAGGGTCAGGCGATCGTGCTCTATCTGCCTGATGCCGAGGGCGGGGACACCGTGGTCGGCAGTGGCACCATCAACGGCACCGATCGTGCCGGCGTCTCGGCGGACGCGGTCTAGGGTTCACCCGCGTACCTCGTTCACTCTCGCGCCGATCGGTCGACAGCAGGACCATCGGAGCGTCCGCACCGTCCGGGTGGCGGCTCCGTTTCGACGACACGAAAGGTGTTGAGCGCGTGACACTCTGGCGAAGCGAGGCCTCGCACCAAGCCGCAGCACCCGAACCCGTCGACCCGCTCGTCGCCGGCATCGCCACCGGGATCGGCTCCTGGCCCGGTACCGATCCCCGCGAGGCCGCCGCGACGATCATCGGCGAGCTGCCCGACCTGCCGCACCTGGTCGAGCTGCCCGATCGGGGTGTCGGCGCCGACCTGATCGGCCGGGTCTCGGCCCTGCTCGTCGACCTGCGTTTCGATTCCACGACGCGTGGTTACCGCTTGGCCGCCCGCCCCGGTGCGGTGTCGCGCCGGGCCAGGGATCTCCTGCACGCCGATCTCGACGCCATCGAAGAAGCCTGGGAGACAGCGGGTCTGGCAGGCGCGGGCCGCGTGGTGAAACTCCAGTCCGCGGGCCCGCTGACCCTCGCCGCCGAGGTCGAACTCCCCGGCGGCCACCGCATCCTCACCGATTCCGGTGCGGTGCGCGATCTTTCGGAGTCGCTCGCCGAAGGGCTGGCCCGGCACGCCGCGGAGGTTCGCCGCCGCCTCGGCGCGGAGGTCGTCATCCAGCTGGACGAACCCCGGCTCACCACGGTGCTCGACGGCTCCCTGAAAGGGCCGAGCATCCTGAACACCATTCGCGCGCTGCCCGAACCCGAGGCGTTGCACATCCTCGACACGGTGATCGACGCCCAGTCCGCACCGGTCCTGCTGCACACCTGCGCGTCCCGCCCCGCCCTCACCACGCTGGGCCGCACGGCCGCCACCGGGATCTCCTTCGACGCCTCGACCATCACCACCGCCGACCTCGACGCGCTCGGCGAGATCCTCGACTCCGGCAAGAAGGTCGCGCTCGGCCTGACCCCGTCCGCGGCCCCGGCCACGCCGATCACCTGGCGCGAGGTCGCCGAACCCGGTGTCCGCCTGATCGACCGCCTCGGCTTCCCGCGCAGCGTCCTCGCGGACCGGATCCTGGTGACCCCGTCCTGCGGGCTGGCGGGCGCGCCGCTGTCGTGGTCGCGCAAGGCGCTCTCGCTCACCAGCGATGTCGCCCGTGCCTTCGCCGAGGAACCGGAGTCGATCACCGTCGAGTGAGGGGTCCCGCTCTGCGGGCGACGAGTTACCATCTAATAGGAAGGAATCTATTAGATGGAGGTCGATGTGCGGATGAACGCGAACGGCCAGGTCACTATCCCGGCCGAGCTACGGGCAAAGTTCAACCTCCGTGAAGGCGACGAACTCGACGTTGTCGACGACGGTGGCACGTTGCGCATCGTGGCGCGTGGCGGGGCGGACAGTCCCGGTGAGCGGCTCGTACGGCAGATGCGGCGCCACCGATTCGACAATCCTGATGTCGGTGGCTTGACGACCGACGAGATCATGGCGCTGTTGCGTGACTGAATCTGTCACCGCGCTGCGGCGCGCAACCCTGGTCGACACCTGCGTGCTCATCGATGTTCTCGACGGCGATCCGACATGGGAGCAGTGGTCTGCCTCTGCATTGTCGACAGCCCGCAACGCGGGGCGCGTGGTGATCAATCCGCTGATCTACGCGGAGGTTTCGATCGGCTACGCGACCAAGGAATCATTGGAGTCGGCCCTGCCGCCGGACTCGTTCGATCGCGAGCCGCTGCCGTGGGACGCGGGGTTCCTGGCAGCTAAGGCATTTCTTGCCTACCGGCGCCGCGGTGGCGACAAACGCTCACCGCTACCGGACTTTTACATCGGTGCGCACGCTGCGGTCAGCGGGTACCGATTGTTGACGCGCGACGCCGCGCGGTACCGCACCTACTTCCCGAGGCTCGAGGTTATCGCGCCGGAATGAGCCCGCGACGTGCGGGAACGGTCGCCGGATGTGTCGGTGGGCTCGGCTACTGTTCGACAGGTGAGTGACAGCGACAGCGTGGTTTCCGTGAGTGCCGAGCCGGGCGCGACCCCCGAGCAGCGGGTGCAGTGGCAGCAGCTGGCGGACGAGGTGCGCGAGCACCAGTTCCGCTACTACGTGCGCGACGCGCCGACCATCACCGACGGTGAGTTCGACACCTTGCTGCGGCGGTTGCAGGCTCTCGAGGAGGCGCACCCCGATCTGCGGACGCCGGATTCGCCGACCCAGCTCGTCGGTGGCGGGTTCGCCACCGAGTTCACCGCCGTCGACCATCTCGAACGGATGTTGTCGCTGGACAACGTGTTCGACTACGACGAACTGCGCACCTGGGCGAGCCGGGTCGAAGCCGAGGCCGGGCCCGACCTGCACTACCTCTGCGAGGTCAAGATCGACGGCGTCGCGCTGAACCTGGTGTACGAGAACGGCAAGCTGGTGCGCGGCGCCACCCGCGGCGACGGCCGCACCGGCGAGGACGTCACCCTCAACGCCCGCACCATCGAAGACATCCCCACCGAGCTCACCGCGACCGAGGATTTCCCGATCCCGGAACTCCTGGAAGTGCGCGGCGAGGTGTACTTCCGGCTCGAGGACTTCGAGACCCTCAACGCCCAGATCGTCGCCGAAGGCAAACCGCCGTACGCGAATCCGCGCAATACCGCGGCCGGTTCGCTGCGCCAGAAGAACCCGGCGATCACCGCTGCGCGCAGGCTGCGGATGATCTGCCACGGCTTCGGCCGCATCGAGGGTTACCGCCCGCAGTCCCAGCACGAGGCCTACCAGGCCCTGGCCGCCTGGGGCCTGCCGGTCTCCGAGCACACCCGCCTGGTCAGGGGCATCGAGGCGGTCATCGAGCGGGTCGCCTACTGGGGCGAGCACCGCCACGATATCGAGCACGAGATCGACGGTCAGGTGATCAAGATCGACGAGATGGCGTTGCAGCGCCGCCTCGGCTCCACCTCCCGTGCGCCGCGCTGGGCCATCGCCTACAAATACCCGCCCGAAGAGGCCACCACCACGCTGCTCACTATCGAGGTGAATGTCGGGCGCACCGGCCGGGTCACCCCGTTCGCGGTGATGTCTCCGGTCTCCATCGCCGGCTCGACCGTCGCCATGGCCACCCTGCACAACGGCTCCGAGGTCAAGCGCAAGGGCGTGCTGATCGGTGACACCGTCACCATCCGCAAGGCGGGCGACGTCATCCCCGAGGTACTCGGTCCCGTCGTCGACGCCCGCACCGGCGACGAACGCGAGTTCGTGATGCCGACGCACTGCCCCGAATGCGGCACCGAACTGGCCCCGGCCAAGGAGGGCGACGCCGACATCCGCTGCCCCAACCAGCAGCACTGCCCAGCCCAGCTGCGTGAACGCGTCTTCCACCTGGCGGGCCGCGGCGCCTTCGACATCGAAGCCCTCGGCTACGAAGCCGCCAACGCCCTGCTCACCTCGGGCGCCATCACCGACGAGGGCGATCTCTTCGCACTCGACGAGCAAGCCCTGCTCGGCGTCCCGCTGTTCACCAAACAGGACGGCACGCTCTCCGCCAACGGCGCCCGCCTGCTGGAAAACCTCGACGCCGCCAAGGACACTCCGCTGTGGCGGGTGCTCGTCGCCCTGTCGATCCGGCACGTCGGCCCGACCGCCGCCCGCGCCCTCGCCGCCGAATTCGCCAGCCTCGACCGGATCGAAGCGGCCACCGGCGAAGAACTCGCCGCCACCGACGGCGTCGGGCCCACCATCGCCGCCGCGGTCGTGGAGTGGTTCACCGTCGACTGGCACCGCGCCATCGTCGACAAATGGCGCGCGGCAGGCGTCCGGATGGAAGACGAACGCGACGACTCCATCGAACGCAACCTCGACGGCCTGTCCATCGTCGTCACCGGATCCCTGCAAACCTTCACCCGCGACGGCGCCAAGGAAGCGATCCTGATCCGCGGCGGCAAGGCGGCGGGCTCGGTCTCGAAGAAGACGGCGTTCGTGGTGATCGGCGAAGCGCCCGGCTCGAAGGCGGCCAAGGCCGAGGAGCTCGGCGTGCCGATCCTCGACGAGGACGGGTTCCGGTTGCTGCTCGAGGGGGGACCCGCCGCAGTGTCACCCGCGCCGGAGTCGGCCGAGGGCGAGTAGTCGTCGGCGGGATCCGCTGTAGCACAGCGGATCCCGCACCCGACTCGGCGCAATTCTCAGTTCGGCGTGACGGTCACCGTCGCCCCGGTCTGCCCCCGCAGCTGGAACGACGCACACTGCCCGTTCCGAATCTCCACATGCCGCCGCAGCTTCTTGCTCTCGCTGTCGATATCGATCGTCACATCGGTACTGGTCATCGAGCACACCTTCGACACACCGGCCAGCACATAGGTCTTCGACCCGGCCCCCTGACACGAGTTCGTCTCGTCCCCGAGAAACACCCGAGCGGTCCCGTTCGGGCACGGGTCGGCCACCGCGTTCGGCGCGCCGAGCAGCACCACCGGCACGGCGGCGCCGACCGTCACCGCCGCGACGACAACCCCGCGAACCATCATCCGAACAGCCATCCTGCGCACCCATCCTCGTCGTCGACGCCGGCCCGTGGACCGGCCGGTCGCGGTGTGCCCCGCATGCTAGTGCGTCGCAGGCGGACACGCCCGGCTACCGCCGGCGACCGAGGGTGCGAATCCGCAGGGTGCGGGTAGCGATTCGCAGCGATCGTCAGCGGGAGTCCGCGGGATGGGGTCCCGTCGCGAACGGGTTGGGCTCATCGTCGGCGAGCACGCCGACGAACGGGTCACCCTCACCCGCGAAGGTGTAGGCGCCGCCTTCGATGCGGTCGATCAGGCCGTGGGTCCAGGCCGCTTCGCTGTCGGCCGAGTGCACCCACATGTTCATGATCTCGCCGATGTGGCCGAGCTGTCCGGGGCCCTGTTCCGGTGTGTAGTACTCGGTGACCGAGGCGCGCCACTGTTCGAGCCCGGCGATCCGCCGGCGGAGGAGGGTGACGGCCTCGTCGCGGGGCAGGTCGACGATGAAGCCGATGCCCGCCGAGAGCATGTCCATCTTCTGGTCGTAGGAGGTCAGGGCCTGGCGCAGCAGGGTGAAGAACTCCTCGGTGCCCTTGTCGTTGATCTCGTATTCGACGCGGGGCGGACCGCCGACGGTGCTCGGGGCGACCTCGTGTTCGACGAGGAGTCCTTGCTTGGCCATCTGCTTGAGTGCGTGGTAGATCGAGCCGGGCTTGGCGTTGGACCACTCGTGGGCGCCCCAGAACTCCAGGTCGTTGCGGACCTGATAGCCGTGTGCTCGTCCGTGTTGCCGGACCGCGCCGAGGACGAGCAGGCGGATCGCTGACATGGACGCTCCCTTCTGATCAACTTTGACCAAACTAGCAGTATTCAAGTTTGACTAATCGCCGCGGGCGCCGTACCTTGGCCGTCTAGTCAAATTTGATCAATGAGTGAGGGAGGGGCTGAAGTGACTGACCACGATCCGGCGATCGTCGTCGAAGGCCTGCGGAAGAACTACGGGGCCAAACGGGCGCTAGACGGCCTAGACCTCGCTGTCGGGGCCGGTACCGTTCACGCGGTACTCGGCCCGAACGGCGCGGGCAAGACCACGGCGGTGCGCATCATGTCGACACTGCTGCGTCCCGAAGCGGGGCGGGTCGAGGTGGCGGGCCTCGACGTGCGCGCGGACGCCGACCGGGTGCGCTCCCGGATCGGGCTGCTCGGCCAGAGCGCGGCCGTCGACGAGGAGCTCAGCGGACGGCAGAACCTGGAGATGTTCGGGCGCCTCTATCACCTGGGCGCGCGCCGCGCGGGCGTCAGGGCCGACGAGCTCCTGGCCCGGTTCGGGCTCGCGGACACCGGACCGAAGGCCGTCAAGCAGTACAGCGGCGGCATGCGCAGGCGGCTCGACCTCGCGGCGTCGCTCATCTCCGAGCCGCAGGTGCTCTTTCTGGACGAGCCGACGACCGGGCTCGATCCCCGCGGCCGCACGGAGGTGTGGAATTCGGTGCGGTCGCTGGTCGACGGCGGCACCACCGTCCTGCTGACCACGCAGTACCTGGAGGAGGCCGATCAGCTGGCCGACCGGATCTCGGTGATCGACCACGGCAAGGTCATCGCGGAGGGCACCGCCGACGAGCTGAAGACGAAGACGGGCGGTGACCGGATCGACGTGGTCCTGCACGAGACGTCCCAGCTGGCGCTCGCGGCCTCGCTGCTGCCCGGCGATGCGGTGGTGGACGAGGACCGGCGGATGGTCAGCGCCTCGGTCAGCGACCGGATGGCGGCCCTGACCGAAACGGTCCGGGCGCTGGCGGCCAACGGGATCGAGCCCGAGGACATCGCGGTCCGGCGCCCGACGCTCGACGAAGTCTTTCTGCACCTGACGAAGGAGAACGCGGCATGAGCACGACGCAACAGCGGGATTCGGCGCTGAGCTGGGTGGCGGCCGACTCCTGGACGATGACCAGGCGCGAGCTGGCGCACTGGGTGCGCCAGCCCGTTCAGGTGGTCATCGGGCTGGTCTTCCCGGTGATGCTGCTGCTGATGTTCGGCTACCTGATCGGTGGCGGACAGGGTATCGAGGGAGATTTCACCGACTACCTGGTCCCCGGCATGCTCACCATGACCATGGCGTTCGGTCTGGAGGCGACGATGCTCTCGGTCACCCAGGACCTGAACAAGGGCGTCATCGACCGGTTCCGCTCGATGCCGATGAACTCGGCCGCGGTGCTGGTCGGGCGCAGCATCGCCGACATGCTGCAATCGGCGGTCGGGCTGACCGTGATGATCGCGGTCGGGTACCTGATCGGCTGGCGCTGGCACGGCGGATTCGCTTCGTTCCTGGCCGCGGTGGGGCTGCTGTTGCTGCTTCGGTTCGCGATGCTCTGGATCGGCATCTACCTGGCGATGGTCGCGGGCAAGCCGGAACTGGTGCAGGCGGTACAGATCCTGGTCTTTCCGGTCGCCTTCCTCTCCAATGCCATCGCCTCGCCGGAATCGATGCCGTCCTGGCTGGGCGCGGTCGTCGAATGGAACCCCATGTCGGCCACGGCCACGGCGGTGCGTGGCCTGTTCGGTAACCCGGTCGCGACCGGCGACTCCTGGGCCGCGGCCAACGCGGAACTGCTCGCGGTGGCCTGGCCGGTGGCCTTGATCGTGGTGTTCTTCCCGTTGGCGGTCTCGCGGTTCAGGGATCTGAGCCGCTAGCGAATCGGACCCGCTCCGGCCGAGTTCGGCTCGCCGACTCGGCCGGGCGGGACGCGTCCCTTAGTCTGGCCAAAAGATTCGGAGAGGCGGACGAGCCACGTGCTGCGTAGTTTTCAGGTGACCAATCACCGATCGCTGGCCGAGGCGCAGCAATTGCGGCTCAGCAAGGGCGTCGGTGGGCCGGTGGCGGTGCCGGTGACCGCGGTGCACGGCGTGGCCGCCGCGGGGAAGACCAGCCTGATCGACGCGCTCGCGCAGATGCGCGACGCGGTGCTGCATTCGGTGAGCGGCTGGGATCCCTACGCGGGGCCGGTGCGCAGGCCGCATCTCGGGTTCGCCGACCGGCCCACCGAATTCGTGGCGGGGTTCGTGGCCGAGGGGGTGCCCTACACCTACGGGTTCCGGCTCGACAACGCCGATGTGATCGCGGAGTGGCTCTACACGCATCCGCGCTCGCGCAAGCGGATCGTGTTCGAGCGCACCGGTGATCAGATCAAGATCGGGCCGATGTTCGAGCCCGCGCGCTACGGCGTGGCGGCGCTGGTGCCGTTGGTGCGGCCGAACGCCCTGCTGCTGAGTCTGGCCGGGCAGATGTACGCCGAGGCGCTGGTGCCCGCCTATCGCTGGTTCGCGGCGAACCTGCAGGTGCAGCAGGGCGACGCGGGCGGCGACGAACTCGCCAACGACCTCGGCAGCCACATCTCGCGCTCGCCCGACAATGCCGCGCGGCTGCTGATGCTGTTGCGGACAGCGGATCTGGGCATCGAGGATCTGCTCGTCGCCGAGCACGATCCGATGTACGCCGACTACCTGCGTGACCTGGATGCCGAAATCGGCGCGCTGGCAGCACAACTCGACCACGGTGGCGCCGACCCGATCCTGCTGGAACGCGAACTCAGTACGCTGCGCGCCGCGCGGGACGCGCTGTACCGGCGGATGGTGGATCGCCGCGGCCCCGGGCTGAGCCTGGTGCACGAGGGGATCGACGTGCCCTTCGAGCTCGCCGACGCGTCCACCGCCACCCGCTCGCTGCTGCGGGTGCTACCCGCCATGCTCGAAGCGCTCGACACCGGTCAGGTGCTGGCCGTCGACGATCTGGGCGCCGGCCTGCCGGTGGAGGAGACCGACCGCCTCGTCCAGCTGTTCCAGAACCCGGAGACGAATGCCCGTGGCGCGCAACTGATCTACACCACGGCCAATCGCGCGCTGATCGATCGCGGCAACGGCAGGTCGCAGCGCACCCGCAGCGCGGTCTGGCAGCTGCGCCGCGAACAGGGCGTCAGCGAGCTCACGCCACTGTGAGGCGGGCGCGCGGCCGCGCGGGTCGGGCATAACGGGCGCTGCCGGCGAAGCCGTCGACAGACCAGCGCACGGCCGGAGCGAAGGCGGAGGTACGCCTAGCATGGAGGCATGCTCGAAGTGGTGATGGCGGCGGCCATGGTGACGATGCTGGTCGTGACGATCGGCGCGGTGTTGGCCGCCCGCACCGGGAAGGGCGGGGGAGCGCGTCTCGAACACGGGTCGCTCTACATCACCGGGGTCAGCGCGCTGCCCGCCATGACCGGCGAGCACTACGTCACCATCACCGGCACGCTGACCGGCCCGTCGGTCACCGGGGTCGTGGTCTACCGCCGTTTCGCCTGGGACGCGGCCCACTGGCCCGCGATCGGTGACCAGCTCGCCGTCGCCTACCCGCCGCGCAACCCCGACAACTGGGTCGCCGATCACCCCGGCCTGCGGCCCTACCTCGGGTCGTGAGCCGCGAGCTCACCGGCGACCAGATTCGCGGGTGAGGGCGAGCTCACAGCGGTGCGGGTGGGATCATTCTTCAGATGCACGGCATATCAGCCCTCACCCCTGGCACCGGCCTCGAGATCCGTACCGCACACCCCAGCGAATACGACGCGATCTCCGCCATGACCATCGACGTGTACGTCGGCGACGGTTACGTCTCACCCGAGGACGACTACGTCACCGAACTAGGTGACGTCGCCCATCGCGCCACCGAAGCGCAAGTCCTCGTCGCCGTCAACGACGACGAGGTCGCGGGCTCGCTGACCGTCGCGAAGCCGGGCACCCGCTATGCCGAGATCGCCCGTCCCGGCGAACTCGAGTTCCGCATGCTCGCCGTCGCGAAGCGGGCCCGCGGTCTCGGCGCCGGCACCGCGCTGGTACGCGCGGTCATCGCCGAGGCGGAGGCGGGCGGGTACGACGCGGTCGCGCTCACCACGATGGCGACCATGGTCGACGCGCACCGCATCTACGAACGTCTGGGCTTCGTCGCTGTGCCGGAACGCAATTGGTCACCGCACGAGGGTTTGCAGCTCTACGTCATGCGCCTGGCGCTCGCCTAGGCGAGGTCCCTCACTGCAGGACGGTGGCGACGATGCCGGCGAGGTAGCCGAGGCGGGCGACCTCCGACGGGCGGAAGTCCGGTCCGCCCGGCCTGCCGAGCAACAGCGACCTACCGGAGTTGCCGAGCGGCGCTGCCGCCAGTTTGGTGTCCATGTCGCGCCAGATCTGCGGCACCCACTCGGCCTCGCCGTCGAGCCACGACGGCTTCTCCAGCGGCATCCACGGCGCCGAACCCGCTTGTGTCTCAGGGGCACTCGGGCTGCCGACGACGCGATAGGCGCCGGCCGGGCCCATCCCGATGATCGTCGACCAGCCGACGCGCAGCACGCGCGGCACACCGTCGACGAGGACCTGCAGCCGGTCGTCGCGGGCGCTGGCGACCTGGTCGATCAGCTCGAGCTCGCGATGGGTGTCCAGCACGCCGGAGTACGGGCGGATGGAGTCGACGCTCACATCGTGCACCGATTCCGCGGCGGTGATCAGGGTGTCGGGCAGCGCGCCGGTAGGAACCTCGACCACCAGATCGTCGATCGCGAAACCGGCGCCGCGTTCGACGACATCGAGCGACAGGATGTCCGCGCCGACCCCGCCGAGGGCGAGTGCGAGAGAGCCGAGGCTTCCCGGTCGATCCGGAAGTTGCACGCGGAGCAGGAATGACACGTGCGTTCCTTTCCTAGGGCCGGGGTTGTTCGAGACGAATACCCGGTGACGCCATACTTACACCCCTGAACGCGGGCTGCACGACTCGAAGTATGACCCCAACGGCCCGACATGCGCGAACTTTCGCGCGAGGCGAGTGCGTCCTACCCCGTCGGACCCCCTCCGGCCCGCTGACTAGGCTGTAGCCACTACTTCCCAACCGAAGCCGAAAGGGGTCCCGCGGTGCCCGCAATCTCCCGTGACGAGGTCGCTCACCTCGCCCGGCTGTCCCGGCTGGCGTTGACCGACGCCGAACTCGACCAGTTCGCCGGTCAGCTGGATTCGATCCTCAGCCATGTGCGGACCATCTCCGAGGTCGCCGCCGACGTCCCCGCCACCGCGTCGCCGAACCCGACGACCAATGTGACCAGGCCCGATGTGGTCGTGCCCGGTCTGACTCCCGAGCAGGCGCTGGACCAGGCGCCCGCTGTGGAAGAACAGCGTTTCCTGGTCCCGCAGATCCTGGGAGAGGGCGAATGAGCGAGTTGACCCAGCTGTCGGCTTCCGAGCTGGCGGCCAAGATCCACGGCGGCGAGGTGTCCTCCACCGAGGTCACCCAGGCGCACCTGGATCGCATCGCCGCGGTCGACGGTGCGCTCAACGCCTTCCTGCACGTCGCCGGGAACGAGGCGCTGGCCGCGGCAGGCGCCGTCGACTCCGCGCTGGCCGCGGGCGAGACCCCGGTCTCGCCGCTGGCGGGAGTTCCGTTGGCGCTCAAGGATGTTTTCACCACCACCGACATGCCGACCACCTGCGCCTCGAAGGTGCTCGAGGGCTGGATGTCGCCGTACGATGCGACGGTCACCTCGCGGCTGCGCGCCGCGGGCATCCCGATCCTCGGCAAGACCAACATGGACGAGTTCGCGATGGGCTCCTCCACCGAGAACTCCGCCTACGGCCCGACCCGCAACCCGTGGGACACCACCCGCATCCCGGGCGGTTCCGGCGGCGGTTCGGCGGCGGCGCTTGCCTCGTTCCAGGCGCCGCTGGCCATCGGCACCGACACCGGTGGCTCCATCCGTCAGCCCGCCGCGGTCACCGCGACGGTCGGCGTGAAGCCCACCTACGGCACCGTGTCCCGGTACGGCCTCGTCGCGTGCGCGTCGTCGCTGGATCAGGGTGGCCCGTGTGGTCGCACGGTGCTCGACACCGCGCTGCTGCACGAGGTGATCGCCGGCTACGACCCGCGTGACTCCACCTCCCGCGACGTGCCGGTGGCGCCCGTGGTCGAGGCGGCGCGCCAGGGCGCCAACGGCGACCTGACCGGTGTGCGCGTCGGTGTGGTGCGCGAATTGCATTCCGACAGCTACCAGCCCGGCGTGCTCGGTTCCTTCGACGCCGCGGTCGCGGTGCTCAAGGAATTGGGCGCCGAGGTGATCGAGGTGTCGTGCCCGAACTTCGAGTACGCGCTGTCCTCGTACTACCTGGTGATGCCGTCGGAGGTGTCGTCGAACCTGGCGCGCTTCGACGCGATGCGCTACGGCCTGCGTGTCGGTGACGACGGCAGCCACAGCGCCGACCAGGTGATGTCGCTGACCCGCGAGGCCGGTTTCGGCCCTGAGGTGAAGCGCCGCATCATCATCGGCACCTACGCGCTGTCGGCCGGCTACTACGACGCCTACTACGGTCAGGCGCTCAAGGTCCGCACGATGATCGCGCGCGACTTCGACGCCGCCTACGAGAAGGTCGACGTGCTCGTCTCGCCGACCAGCCCGTTCACCCCGTGGAAGCTGGGCGAGAAGGTCGACGATCCGCTGGCCATGTACCTGTCGGACCTGTGCACGCTGCCGACCAACCTGGCCGGGCACTGCGGCATGTCGGTGCCGTCGGGGCTGTCGGCAGACGACAACCTGCCGGTGGGCCTGCAGATCATGGCGCCCGCCCTGGCCGACGACCGCCTGTACCGGGTTGGCGCGGCCTACGAGGTGGCGCGCGGCGCGCTGCCGGTGCCCGCTGGCGTCTAGGGACACCACGCAGCGGGGTGCGCTGGGCCGAATCGGCCTGGCGCACCCCGTTTTTCAGATCTCGGTCGCCCGCTTGCCGACGCCGGCGGTCATCGCGGTGAAGCCCGCGCGCAGGTGCTTGCCGAGCGCGAGGGTCACGACGGGACTGAGCCAGCCCGCGAGGGTGAACCGCGACTCGTAGCGGCAGCGGTCCGCGCCCAGCGGCACCACGGTGTGCGAGCGCAGGCTGTGCAGCGTGCCCAGCGGCACCGGCTTCATCGTGTAGCTGAACTCCACGCCGGGGGTGTGCGTGCGGATCCACTCCCGCTGCGGACGGCGATTCCCGCCCAGCTGCACCTTCATGTCGATGGGCGAGCCCGGCTCCAGCGTGCTCACCGCCTCGTAGCAGAAGGTGTTCCATTCGCCGTAGCGACCGAAATCGGTGAGAACCTCCCACACCTTCTCGGCGGGGGCGTCGATCTCGATCGTTTCGTCGATAGTGAGGGCCATGCGTGAAAACTAGGACATGTTCTAGTTTTCGGCAAGCAGTCAGGCCAGGCGGCGGCGCCGTTTGCGCAGCGCGTCGATGATGACCGCCGAGGCCGCCGTCACCGCGAACAAACCCAGTACGGTCCGCGCCAGCGGCCACAAATTCGGCCGGTCGGCCGGGTCGGTCTTGGCGAAGACGTTCTCGACGACCGGGGCGCCGTACTCCTGCCTGCGCGAGTTCACGTCGACCGCGGTGAACGCGATATCGGCCATGACACCGCAGCGGGCCCGGGAGAACTCGTCGTCGCGCAGCTCACAGGCCGCGTGGATGCGCCGGTTCAGCGCCGCGTCCACCGAGCGCCGGGCCCAGGCGCCCAGCGGTTCGTCGACCCGCTCGGCGTAGCGCAGCATGTCGTAGCCGAGGTCGTGCGCCATGCAGGCCGGGCCGAACTCGGCGGGCAATGTCACCGGGGAGGAGCAGCTGCCGTTCGGGTTCACCAGCAGCCCGTCCTGCTGGGCAGGGTCGTAGCCGAACTTGTAGCCGAAGTCGCGGGGGATCAGCGCGGGAGCGTCGGGGTCGTCGTCGATCAGCGCGCGGACCACGGCCGCGGCGGCCTCGTTCTCGGTGCCACCACCGGGCGTGGTGCCCATGGCGCCGGGCGCCGACATCACGACGGCGGCGGCCATGGCCAGGCCCGCGGTACACAGGGCGACACCGCTGCGGCGGCGGTGCGCGGCTTCGGCCGGGCTGCCGGTGTTCGACGAGGCGGAGGCGGAGACGGCGGTACGGGCACGGCGAGCGGCGGGTACCGGGCGAAGCGGGGTGTTCATGGCCTCCGACGGTAAGGAGCGGGTCCTGCTGCGGGCATCCCGCTGTGGACCGGTTCTCGGGGCGCGCGGGCGGGTGACCCGGCGCCGGGGTCACACCAGGGTAGGGGGTGCGAAATCGCTCGGCGGTATGAGGTCCGCTGACCGGACGGTTCGTAGGCTCGGGCCATGTCCGGACAACTGCGCCCCGCCGCACGCCGCATCAGCGCGCGCACCTGGTTCGACCTCGCGACGGTGGCGGTCGCGCTGATCCTCTACAGCATCGCCTGGCCGACCCTGTTCGTCACCCACGAGGTGTCGCCGGCCCTGGCGCCGCTGCTGTCGGCGTTCGCGGTGTTCCCGATCCTGCTGGTGCGGATCAACCCGTCGCTCGGCTGGGCTGTCTCGGCAGGCGCCGCGCTGCTGTTCTCGGTCGGCCTCCAGCCCGCGCCGGATAACGATCTGCCGTTCCAGGTGGTGCACGTCATCGTCCTGTTCGTGCTGCTGTTCGCGGTGGCGCTGCGGGCCGCGGTGCCGATCGTGGTGGTGGCCTGGGCGGCGCAGTCGATGCTGTTCGCGACCACCATGCCGGGTTCGGCGGAGGGCCCGCTGTGGGGCTGGGTGGTCGGTTTCGGCGCGCTGGCGCTGTTCGGCTATCTGCTGCGCATCGTGGTCGCCTCGCGCCGCAAGCTGGAACGGCAGGAGGAGGTCACCGAGCTCGAACGCGCGCGCAGGGCCATCCTCGAGGAGAAGGCCCGGATCGCCCGTGACCTGCACGATGTCGTGGCCCACCACATGTCGATGGTCGTGGTGCAGGCCCAGACCGCGCCCTACCGGATCACCGATCTCGACCCGGCGGCGCGCACGGAGTTCGAGTCGATCGGCGCCACCGCGCGCACCGCGCTCAACGAGATCCGCGGGTTGCTCGGGGTGCTGCGCAGCGACGGGCAGCTGCCCGAGCACGCGCCGCAGCCGCGGGCGGTGGATGTGCCGGAACTGTGCGCGTCCGCCCAGCGTGCGGGTCTGCCGGTCGAATGGACCGTGACCGGTGAGCTCGAGACTGTCCCCGAGACGACCGGGCTGACGGTCTACCGGGTGGTGCAGGAGTCGATGGCCAACTCGGCCAGGCACGCGCCCGGTGCGCCGGTGCTCGTCGCCGTGGCCGTCGCTCCCGACGCGGTGACGGTGACCGTGCGCAACGCGCCGTCGGTGACCCCGTCGCGCCCCGGTGCGGGTGGCGGGCACGGCATCGACGGCATGCGCAGCAGGGTCGAGGCGGTCGGCGGTTCGCTCGTCGCCGGCCCCACCGAGGACGGCGGCTTCGAGGTCTCGGCGAAACTGCCCACCCCCTAGGCACTCCGGCCCTGCGCGAAAGACGGTGGACCGCTTCGCGTCGGCGCGCATTAGGGTGGTCGAGTGGCAATTACCGTTTTGATCGCCGACGACCAGGCGATGGTGCGGCAGGGTTTCGGCGCGTTGCTGGCAGCCCAGCCCGACATCAGCGTCATCGGGGACGCGCCCGATGGCAAGGTCGCGGTGGCCGAGG
The DNA here is from genome assembly GCF_042728775.1 of Nocardia sp. NPDC060259. Lineage (NCBI taxonomy): Bacteria > Bacillati > Actinomycetota > Actinomycetes > Mycobacteriales > Nocardiaceae > Nocardia > Nocardia sp. NPDC060259. The sequence continues at coordinate 4,559 of NZ_JBHXAY010000009.1, read as the reverse complement.
CCAAGCGGTTGCGGCCCGATGTGGTCCTGATGGACGTGCGGATGCCGGAGATGAACGGGCTGGAGGCCGCCCGCGCGATCCTGGCCGCCGGTTTCGATCCGCCGGTGCGGGTGCTGATGCTCACCACCTTCGACATCGACGACTACGTCTACGAGGCGCTGAGCCTGGGCGCGAGCGGGTTCCTGCTCAAGGACGCGCCCGCCGAGGAACTGGTGCGGGCGGTACGCGTCGTCGCCGACGGCCAGGCCCTGCTGGCGCCGACCATCACCCGCCGGTTGATCGCCGACGTCACGCGCAGGCGCAACACGGTGCGCACGCCCGCCGCGCCCGCGTTGACCTCGCTCACCCCGCGCGAGCGGGAAGTGCTCGAGCTCGTCGCCAAGGGGCTGTCGAACACCGAGATCGCCGAGGCGCTGTTCGTCGCCGAGCAGACCGTGAAAACCCATGTCTCCAAGGTCTTCTCGAAGCTCGGCCTGCGCGACCGGGCCCAGGCGGTGGTGCTGGCCTATGAATCCGGCCTGGTCGTCCCCGGCTGAGCGGGGTCGCTCAGCGCGGGCACACGCCGCCGCGCAGCTCCGGCAGGTGCCGGGACAGCAGCAGCGCCATCCGGTCCAGCAGGGCCGTGGTGTCGTCGAAGGTGCCCGAATCCGCCTGTGCGGCAAGGGCGACCGCCAGCTGACCGCTGCCGATCGGCACCAGCCCGAACTGGCGCACCGTGTACACCCCGGTGTCGTCGTCGGGACCCCAGCCACCCTTGAACTCGGTGTCGTCGAGCAGGCCGAGACCCCAGCCCTGATCGGGCGTGATCTCGCCCATCAGCTGGGTGACGACCTCGGTCTGCGGCAGGCACGGCAGGCGCGAGGCGAACCGGACCTGGTTGGCCAGCGACCATTCGGTGCCGCCGAAGGAGGTGTAGTCGAGCTGGGTGCGCAGGCTCTCCTTGCCGGGGGTGGAGATGTCACCGGCCTCGTCGAGCACCTGCTGCACGGCCTCGGCCGCTTCCTCCCCGTCGCCCAGCGATTCCCACAGCCCGTAGGCGGCGTCGTTGTCCGACACCGTGATCGCGGCCTGCACCATCTCGAAGATCGACTGGTCCTGATCGTGGCGCAACGCGGCGACGGCCAGCGGCACCTTGATCGTCGACCAGGCGATGCCGGTGGTCCAGTCGCCGTAGATCGTCATCCGGCCGCCGCCGACCGGCATCAGCGCCATGCCGACCTGTCCCGGCAGCTGCGACTGCAACTGGGTGAACTCCGCGGCCAGCGAATCGGGCAGCATGATGGACAGGCCAGGGTGCCAGGCGGCATCGCTGTTCACGGTCACCGTGGGTGCGCTCACGGCCGCCTGGGTGCCAGGCATGGCACACGAGACGGCGGACAGTGCGGCCGATGCCAGCACCGCACTATGCAGCAGCCCGCGCAAGGCAGCCGCCTTTCCGGTCGACTTCACCACCGAATCCTCCCCACCACCCACTGCGCGTCGGCGCCCTGCTTCGGCGGTGCAAACTTCTCGTCGAGCGCGCCCGGACGATACCGGACGACAGTTAGCAAGTTTCACCGATTTTCGGCGAGAATTCGAATGAAGGTGGTCACGCCGCTGTGCGGGTGCCATGCTGATCCGCCACAGGCGCCGGAAGGGGGTCGCAGTGCTCGATATCGGTGAGGTGTTCGCCGGGTTCACTGTCGAGCGGATGCTCGGCCAGGGCGGCATGGGAACCGTGTATCTGGCGCGGCATCCGCGGCTGGATCGGCTGACCGCGCTCAAGCTGCTCAACCGGGATCTGTTCGCCGACGAACGCATTCGCGCGCGGTTCGAACGGGAGGCCGATCTCGCGGCCGGACTCGACCATCCCGGCATCGTCACCGTCTTCGATCGTGGGGCCGAGGGCGAGCAGCTGTGGATCAGCATGCAGTACGTCGACGGGGTCGACGCCGCGACCGTCGACCCGATGACGCTGCCGCCCGAGCGGGCCGTGCAGATCATCGAAGGGGTCGCCGACGCACTGGACTACGCGCACGGCAGGGGAGTGCTGCACCGGGATGTGAAACCGGCCAACATCCTGCTTGCCCGATCCAGCGGCGGCCAGGGCGAGCGGGTCTTCCTCACCGACTTCGGCATCGCCCGCCTGCGCGCCGATTCCACCCACCTCACCCAGCAGGGCATGTTCACCGCGACGCTGGCCTACGCGTCCCCCGAACAGATGACCGGCGCCGAACTCGACCACCGCTCCGACCAGTACTCCCTGGCCTGCGCCCTGTACTGGCTGTTCACCGGCATCGCCCCCTTCGACTCACCCGACCCCAACGAGATCATCCGCGGCACCCTCTACCTCAACCCTCCGCCCCTTGCCCTGCGCCGCCAGGGGCTCCCGCCTGCGCTGGACGCTGTCCTGGCCGCCGCCATGGCGAAACACCCCGCGTCGCGGTTCGATTCGTGCGCCGCCTTCGCCAAGGCGGCCCGTAAGGCCCTCACCTCCAACACCCCACCCGCCCTGCCTCATCCCCCGGCGGCCTACTACCCGCCCGCCCAACAACCGGTGCCGGGTTCCCCGGGCGCCTTTCCCCACCCCGCACAACCCCCGGCCATGCCTGCCCCCGGCTACGCGGGAAACCCGGGTCCACCGATCCAGCCTGTGCCACAGGGCAATTGGCACCTATCCCAACCTCCACCGGCCCCCGCAGGGCCCGTTGCCGCCCAGCAGGCCCCTGCCGCACCACCCTTCGTCCCCCAGCCGCCAGTCCAATCAGCGCAACCTGCTCAGCCGGTGCCGCCGGCCCCGTCACCGCCACCCGCCCAGCCTCCGCTCGGCCGGCAATCGCCGATGGGTCAGCAGCCTCAGCCACAGCTGTCTCCGCAACCGGGTGCGCCGGTGCCGGCCACGGGGCAGCCTCACGGGCAGGCTGCGCCCCTGCAACCACCGGGTGCGCCGGCGCCTGCCTCGCGGCCGCCCCACGCGGAGGCTGCGTCTCGGCAACCTCCTGGTGCGCAGCAGGCGATGGGTCAGCAGCCTCCAGCGCAGTCGGCGGTGGTAGCGCCGGGCGACGCTCAGCGCTCCGCCGTGGATGTGCGGTCCGGTGTCGGCGGTGATGTCGTGCCAGGCGCGGACGCGAGGGCGCCGCGAGCACGGCCTGAGTCCGGCAGCGTCGCAAGGAATCCCGCGGGCGACATCGATCCAGCGAATCGGCCGGGCGATGGACCCGAGGTATCCGATTCGGCGGCAACCGATGTCGTGCCGATCGCGGAATCCGGACGGTTGGATGCGGCGAACGCGAGTGCCCCGACGGACGTGACGCCGATCGCGGCACCCACCGGAACGGATGGCTCGGACCAATCCTCCAGCGCTGCTGCCGATTCCGAGCGTGCTGACGGCTCTGGGGGACTCGCGGAGGCCGTAGGTGGTCCAGAGGAAGATTCAGGCAGCAGTACCGGCGGGGTGGCGGCCAGAGGTGGGGCGGTCGATGCGCCCGATTCGGTGGACAAGCTGTTCGAGATGGGCGGTGTCGATGCGACGGCTGCCGCCTCGGTGAGCGACGTCGGCGACGGCGCGCAGCCGGGGGCGGCCTTTGGGGCCGCGCAGGGTGCGGTGCCTGCCGGTGCGCCGGCGCACGGTGGGCACGCGCCGGAGCCGGTGCGGTCGGCCATCGCGGGAGCGGTCGCTGGACCGGGTGTCCCGCCGAACCAGGGTGCTGCTCCTGCCGGTCCGCCGATGGGGCCGCAGGGGATGGGGCGTGGGCCGTGGGTCGGTCCGCGACGGCCTGCGCCGCGACGGATGTCCAGGCTGCATCGGGTGGGGTGGTTGTTGCTGGTGGCGCTCATCGGAGCGCTGGTGGCTCTGCTGGTGGCCTTGGTGGTTGTGGTGTTGCCAGATGGGGACGAGGACGACGAAGCCGCCGGAGTGGCGCCCAAGGCGCCGTCGAGTTCGGTGACGGCGGCGGGGGATTCGTTCGCGGCGAGTCGGCGGGTGTTTCCCACGCTGGTTCCGCAGGGAGAGGTGGCGGAGGGGCAGGGGTATCGGGGTGCGCGGTGCGCCGCGGTGCGTGCGGTGAGTGAGCTGGAGTGGAAAGAGCCCGCACTGCAATGGAATCCGATCAGTGCGGGCTGGCAGTGTGAGCGGACCGACAACAATGCCGGGTCCGTGAGCTACCTCGTGCTGGAGTATCCGACTGCGGCGCAGGCGCGTTCGGTGGTGGAGGCGATGCCCGCGGCGGTGAAGTACCCGGGGGACAAGGACGGGGTGCCGTTCTCGTTGCGCCGCTGGGTTGTTCCCGACCCGGCCAGTAGCCGCATGCACACCGCGCACCAGGTCATCAGCTTTCCCGGCGACTCGGCCCGCGCGAAATACGTGATCGCCGTGAGCCGCAGGGGGAGCAGCGGCACCGGTGGAGCGCCACGGCCTTCCGCCCAGGACGAAGTGATCGCTTGGTGGGAAGAAGTGCCACTGTGAAGTCGCCGGGGGCGCCCCCCCCCCCCCCCCCCGACCCAGCGCCGGCCCAACAAACTCCCCCGGAGATATAAAAAAAAAAAATCTGATAAAAAAAAAATAACCAGACCAACAAAAT